>NZ_JBEGDB010000384.1:0-5803 GCF_043638955.1 Bradyrhizobium sp. 31Argb
GCTTCCTCCTAAAAGAAAGCCTTGAATCACGTTCAATCTGATTTGAGAATCCCAAGAGTCCACACGGCCTAGTCTTCTCGGCTTCCGGCCGCTCGGCAATCCGGTGTGCGCCGCCGGCGCTGTAAATTGATCGGAAAGGAAGGCCAGTGTATCACGCTGCGCGAGATCTGAGCGTAGGGAAGAGAAATGGCGGCAGGGGATTTGGACGTTCTGATTCGGTCGATGGCAAAGAAGCAGGCCAAGGCGATCACTGATGCCGCCAGGAAGCAGCATGGCCGTCTGATGGGAATGGCCGTCAAGGCCAAGGACAAGGAGACCAAGGAGCGCCATAAACACCTCGCCAAGAACACGCTCGCGTCGGCAGCGGCGGCGGCGAGACGGCTGCAAATCACGGCGGAGAATGTGGCCGACAGCTATGCGCGATCGATGAAGAAGGCCGCCGAAGAAAAGCCGCCGGCGGCAAAGCCGGCCAAGGCGGCTAAGCCGGCCAAAAAGAAAAAGGGCTGACTTCGGACCCATCGCGGACGTCGCGAGCACGCGCTGGTCCGGCGAGCCCAGGCGGCGTCCGATCGAACGGATGGCGCCAAGGGAATACTTGGCGATCACAAAATACTTAAGTATTTCAATCTGTTGTGCGGGAGTTGGTTGTTTTCAACGGCCAATCCGACAACCGATGCCTCGCAATATTGCCTGCTATCAGCAAATCTTTACTTGAATTAAAACACGAACGTTCGTATTTTATCGATCGCCGATGAGGGGCGCGAATTGTCCAGGACACGCAAAATCACGACCGACGATATCCTCGATGCTGCGGAGCGGGTGGTTATCCGTCTCGGGGCCGCGGGCCTTTCGATCGATGCGGTGGCCCAGGAGGCTGGCGTCAGCAAGTCGCGGGTCGTCTACGACCATAGGTCCAAGAGCGCGCTGCTGGAGGCGTTGATCGACCGCCGCGTCAAGGCGGAGCTTGAGCGCATCGAACAGACCGTGGCGGAGAACGCCGGCACGCCGCATCCCGAACTGTTCGGCCGGATCGCGGTCGCCGAGCGGATTCCCGACGATCGGGACAAGGCGGTCGCGCTCGCGATCAGCGCCTCGATGTCGAGCGAGGAGAAGATCCAGGAGCAGATGCGCGACTGGACCCTGGCGGACTTGCGCGCGATGGCCGCGGGCCTGCGGCCGAAAGCGGCGCTGATGGCCTACCTGGCGCTGACCGGCTTTTACTGCACCGAACTCTTCGGCTTCCACCAGTGGGACGCAGCCGAGCGATCCGAAATCCTCGCAGGCATCAGGACGATCTACACGTCCTTTCCCGACGAAAGCTGATGCCGCCCACAATTCGCGGACACTCAAGGAAATCAAGAAATGTACAGCAGCAGAGCTCTGCCGCGCGTGAGGACATATCTGGCAGCGGCGGCATTCCTGGCGCTAACGATCGGTGGCGTTGCCGCGCAGCAAGGCGCGGAACTGCCTCCGCCTGCGGTCAGCGTGATCGAACTCAAAGCGCATCCCGTTCCGGTCGTGAACGAGCTTCCGGGCCGCATCGCTGCGACGCGCATCTCCGAGGTTCGCGCGCGTGTTTCCGGAATCCTTCAGGCGCGCGTGTTCACGCAGGGCACTCCGGTCAAGGAAGGCGACGTCCTTTACCGCATCGATCCGAAGCTCTTCCAGGTGCGCGTGGCGAGCGCCGAAGCCTCGCTGCGGCGTGCGAAGGCCGTTCAGCAAAATGCGAAACAGCAGTTCGAGCGCCAGAAGACCCTTCACGAGCGCGACGCCACCAGCGGCGTGAACCTGGATACGGCAACTGCGACCCTCGCCCAGGCCGATGCCGACGTCGCATTGGCCGAAGCCGCGCTCGCCGAGGCGAAGATCAATCTCGACTACACCGAGGTTCGCGCCCCGATCAGCGGCCTCATCGGCGGCGCGCTCGTCACCGAGGGCGCGCTTGTCACCGCCGACGGAACGCAGAATCTGGCGCTGATCCAGCAGGTGGATTCCGTCTATGTCGACTTCACGCAATCGGCGCAGGACCTGCTCACGCTCAAGCGCGCCGTTGAGGAGGGCAAGCTCGCCAGCCCGGCGCCGGGAGAGGCCCGGGTCGAACTCGTGTTCGACGACGGCGGCCTCTATGCGGAAGCGGGGCGGTTGCTGTTCGCCAGCGCCAGCGTCGATTCCACCACCGGGCAGGTCACTCTGCGCGCCGAATTTCCGAACCCGAAACACGACCTGTTACCCGGCATGTATGTTCGCGTGCGCATTGCGCAGGCCGTTCGCGAGGGCGCCATCACCATTCCTCAGCGTGCCGTGACCCGGGCCCGCGACGGCAAGGCGCAGGTCTACCTCGTATCGGAAGGCGGGATTGCGGAGACGCGCGACGTCGAACTTGGACAGGCACTCGGTTCGGAATGGGTCGTCGAGTCCGGCCTGAAGGAGGGGGAGCGCGTCGTCGTCGATGGCGTGCAGAAGGTCCGCTCCGGTGGCAAGGTTGTCCCCGAGCCGTGGAAGCCTGCCGATCGCGAAGCGGGAATCCCCGCCGACCAGCCGAACAACCGGGCGAGGTAATCTGATGGCTCAGTTTTTCATCAGGCGGCCGGTCCTTGCCTGGGTCTTTGCCCTGTTCATCTGCATTGCCGGTGTCATCGCGATTCCGCTCTTGCCGGTCGCGCAGTACCCCAAGGTCGCGCCGCCGCAACTGACGATTTCGACCTCCTATCCGGGGGCTTCGCCGCAGGAAATCTATCAGGGCGTCACGCGCCTGATCGAGGAGGAACTGAATGGCGCCGCCAGGTTGATGTATTTCGAATCGACGTCGGACACGTCAGGCTCGATCAGCATCAACGTATCTTTCGAGGCCGGCACCAGCATCGAGCAGGCGTCCGTCGACGTGCAGAACAGGCTGCGGCGAATTCAATCGCGACTGCCGGCAGCGGTGGCCGCGCAGGGCGTGACCGTGGAAGAGGCTTCAGCCGGCTTCCTCATAATCGTGTCGCTCACGTCCACCGATGGCAAGCTCGATGAAGTCGCGCTCGGCGACTACTTCAGTCGCAACGTGCTTGGCGAACTGCGCCGTCTTCGCGGAGTAGGGCGCGCGCAATTGTTCGCCGCTCAGCGCGCGATGCGCGTCTGGATCGATCCGGACAAGATGGTCGGCCTCGGGCTGACCGCCGCCGACATCAACGGTGCGATCATGGTGCAGAACGCCCAGGTCGCGGCCGGGCAGATCGGCGCATCGCCGAATCCGGTCACAACCGACCTGACAGCGACCGTTCTCGTCAAGGGACAGCTCGCCAACACCAAAGAATTCGGCAACATCGTGCTGCGGGCAAACCCGGACGGCAGCACGGTTCGGCTCAAGGATGTTGCCCGCCTCGAGCTCGGCGCGGAGAATTACAACTTCTCCAGTCGCCTGAACGGCCAGCCGAGCGCCGCTGTGGGCATCCAGCTTTCCGCAACCGGCAACGCGGTCGCGACGTCGCGTGCCGTGCAGGCGAAGATGGAGGAATTGTCGCGGTTCTTCCCGCAGGGCGTGAAATATTCGGTACCCTACGACACCAGTCCCTTCGTGTCCGCCTCGATCGAGAAAGTGCTGGAGACGCTGCTCGAAGCGGTCGTGCTCGTCTTCGTGGTGATGTTCGTCTTCCTGCAGAACTTCCGCTACACGCTGATCCCGACGCTGGTGGTGCCGATCGCATTGCTCGGCACCGGCGCGGTCATGCTGGCGGCGGGCTTTTCGATCAACGTCCTGACCATGTTCGCGATGGTGCTGGCGATCGGCATCCTTGTCGACGACGCCATCGTCGTCGTCGAGAACGTCGAGCGCATCATGGCGGAGGAGGGACTTTCACCGAAGGACGCCACCAAGAAGGCCATGAACCAGATCACGGGCGCCATCCTCGGGATCACGCTCGTTCTTTCTTCCGTCTTCATCCCGATGGCGTTCTTCGCTGGCTCGACGGGAATCATCTATCGCCAGTTCAGCCTGACCATGGTCGTTTCGATCCTGTTCTCGGCATTTCTGGCGCTGTCGCTGACGCCGGCGCTTTGCGCGACCTTCCTCAGACCGATCAAGCATGGTCATCATGGGAAGAAGGGGATTGGCGGCTGGTTCAACCGCAAATTCGAAGCATTGACCGATCGCTACACCGGCGCTGCCGGCGGCATCGTGCGGCGCGCCGGGCGCATGATGGTGATCTATCTCGCCCTGGTCATCGGCCTCGGTTACTTCTTCGTCAGCCTCCCCACCGCCTTCCTCCCGAACGAGGACCAGGGCTTTCTGGTCGTTGACATCCAGGGCCCGCCCGAAGCCAGCGCCAACCGGACGCTGGCGTCGATCAAGCAGATCGAGGAGATTTTCAAGACGGAGCCTGCCGTGCGCGATATCGTGGCCATTCAGGGCTTCAGCTTCTCGGGCAACGGCTCGAATGCCGCCTTGATGTTTGTGACCCTCAAGGACTGGAGCGAGCGGGGCGCGGGCCAATCCGCCCAGGCGATTGCCGATCGCGCCAACGGGCAATTGTTTGCACTAAAGGACGCGACCAGCTTCGCGCTTTCGCCGCCGCCGATAGACGGCTTCGGCACGACAGGCGGCTTCGCCTTCCGTCTTCAGGATCGCAATGGCCTGGGTCAGGCGGCGCTCACGGACGCGGCGGCCGAGCTGATGGAGAAGGCCGGCAAGAGTCCGGTGCTCGCGGGCCTTCGCATCGAAGGGTTGTCGGATGCGGCGCAGGTTCTTCTTGTTATCGATCGCGAGAAGGCCAACACGTTCGGCGTGACCTTCGCCGACATCAACAACACGATCACAGCCAACCTCGGATCGTCCTACATCAACGACTTTCCGAACGCCGGCCGCATGCAGCGGGTCATCATCCAGGCTCGGGATCACGGCCGCCTGCGGGTGGAGGATCTCCTGAAGCTCAACGTCCGCAATGCGGGCGGCGGCATGGTGCCTTTGTCCTCGTTTGCCATGGCCCAGTGGCAGAAGGGATCGCCGCAGATCGTTGGCTACAACGGCTATCCGACGGTGCGCATCGCAGGCGAGCCGGCTCCAGGTCATTCGTCGGGCGTGGCGATCGCCGAGATGGAGCGCCTCGCTTCGGAGCTGCCGAACGGCATCGGCTTCGAATGGACCGGTCAGTCGCTGGAAGAGATCAAATCGGGATCGCAGGCGCCAATTCTGTTCGGCCTCAGCATCCTCTTCGTCTTCCTGCTGCTCGCCGGCCTCTATGAAAGCTGGTCGATCCCGCTCTCGGTCATGCTCGTCGTGCCGCTCGGCGTGATCGGCTGCGTCCTGGCCGTGATGCTCCGAGGAATGCCGAACGACCTCTATTTCAAGGTCGGGCTGATCGCCATCATCGGCCTGTCGGCGAAGAACGCCATCCTAATCGTCGAATTCGCCAAGGACTACTACGCGGAAGGCAGATCGCTGGCTGACGCCGCGGTTGACGCCGCTCGCGTCCGCTTCCGGCCGATCATCATGACGTCGCTCGCCTTCACGCTCGGCGTCGTGCCGCTCGCCATCGCATCAGGCGCCAGCGCGGCCAGCCAGAACGCCATCGGCACCGGCGTTCTCGGCGGCATGATCTCCGCGACGGTTCTCGCGATCTTCTTCGTCCCTGCCTTCTTCGTGTTCGTTCTGCGCCTGCTGCGGACCAGAAGGCCGGCCGCGAACGATGACGCGGCAGCCGAGGCTCCGCTTGCGAAGCCATCTGAAGCTTAGCGGTCAGCACGGCCGGCGCTAGGCCGTGTGGACTCTTGGGATTCTCAAATCAGATTGAACGTGATTCAAGGCTTTCTTTTAGGAGGAAGC
>NZ_JBEGDB010000385.1:0-5795 GCF_043638955.1 Bradyrhizobium sp. 31Argb
AAACGAATCGTTCCATCCAAAGCTTGAATCACAGCCAAGCACGAATGAGAATCCTGAATCCCAACAGACCCTAGAGCATGATCCGGAAAAGTGGGCACCGGTTTTCCGAAAAAGATCATGCTCAAACAAAGAGCTAAAGCGAGATGACGATTCGAAGAAAAGTCATCACGCTTTAGGCCACTGCTGCGAGGCACGAATTCGCCTCCGCGGAAATCCTCGCGCGATCGCATCGCGCGCATCACTTCCAACAATTCTTGTGCGCTGTCGTGCGATGCGAATGGCATCGGTCGCGATGCATGCATCGTCGCCGCAGATGCAGCGCAGAGAACTTTTTGAACGAGTCAAAATTTCTCGCGCGCTTTCACAGCAACGATAAGTGTGCGTCATGTTGCCGCATTAGATGATGTGTCGCCAACCACAACCTTTGGAGTCGATAATGACTTTCAATCATAAGAAGAACTGGCGAACCACCACGGCACTTTGCGTCATCTCAACAGTCGCTGTCGCAACGGCCGCCTATGCAGCACATTATCCCGGCGGACGAAGTGATTGGGACAAGCGCTCGCATCACAATCGTTTCGCCCATGACGATCAGGGCAACGATCACGACGGGAACGGTCACCACGGTGACAACGGTCACGATAACAATGGCCACCATGGCGACCACGGTGACAAAGACAATGATCCGGCAGACAAAGTGAAGACCGCGTCGCCAATCAAGCACGTCATCATCCTGATCGGCGAAAACCGCGGGCTCGACCACACGTTCGGGGTGTACAAGCCGAAGGGCAGGGGACAGACGATCTCCAACCTGCTGTCGAAGGGCATCGTCAACGAGGATGGATCGCCCGGTCCGAATTTCGCGCAAGCCCAGCAATACTCGGTCGCCGCGCAGTCCTCTTTCTATATTGGTGCGCCGACGATCGCGAAGTCGCCCTACAGTGCGACCAATGCGATGCCGCAGCCGAACACGGCGGGCACGCCGACCGGGCAGAGCGATACGTCACCTCCGTTCAAGACGATCGCCGAAGCCGGCGTCGAGCAGGACATGGATTCAAGCGATCTCGATATCCTCACGACCGGTTTCAGCGGCCTGCCGACTGGCGCGCTTGATACCCGCGTTCCCGGCGCTGGTCACTTGACCGGACCGTTCGCGCTGCAGGGTGAGCAGATCAGCGACGACGACTACACCGGCGACACCACGCATCGATTCTATCAGGACTGGCAGCAGGAAGACTGCAGTGCGGCCAGCGCCACGAAGGCCAACAACTCCGGCTGCCTCAGCGACCTGTTTCCGTTCGTGATGGCGACCTACTCGACGTCCAACAAGAGCATGGCCAACTCGATGGGCTTCTACAATGCCCAGCAGGGGCAGGCCCCGATCCTGAAGATGCTGGCTGACCGCTTCACCCTGGGCGACAACTTCCACCAGTCCTTCCACGGCGGCACCGGCGCCAACCACTTCATGCTCGGCACCGGTGACGCGGGCTTCTGGAGCGACGGCAAGGGCAACCCGACCACGCCGCCCGCAAACCAGATCGCAAACCCGAATCCGGCGTCCGGAACGGTGAATCGCTACACAGTGGACGGCAACTTCAGCGATTGCTCGGACGTGTTCCAGCCCGGCGTCAAGCCGATCGTGACCTATCTGAACAATCTGCCGTATGCGGCCGAGCCGAACTGCAAGCCCAACCACTACTACATGCTCAACAACACCGATCCGGGCTATCTGCCGAACGGTGCGCTGGCGGGCGGAAGCAGCATGCCGCCGTCGTCGGTGCGGACCATCGGCGATGCGCTGATGGAGAAGAAGATCTCCTGGGCCTTCTACGGTGGTGCGTATAATGACGCCGTGGCGCTTTCGAACGCTGCGGTTGCCGCCAACCCGAACAATCCGGATCTCACCGCGGCGGCGCTCGCCGATCCGGCCCACGCGCTCGGTGTGGCCTATTGCCAGATCTGCAATCCGTTCCAGTATGCGACCTCGATCATGGCCAACCCGACCGTGCGTCAGGCTCACATCAAGGACACTGCCGATCTGATCACGGCGATCCAGAACAACACCCTGCCTTCGGTGTCGTTCGGCAAGCCGGACGGTCTGCTCGACGGCCACCCGCAAAGCTCGAAGGTCGATCTGTTCGAGGCCTATGCGCTGAATGTCCTGAACGCGCTGGACAACAATCCGGAGCTCAAGGCGGAGACCGCGGTGTTCATCACCTGGGACGAAGCCGGCGGCTACTGGGACTCGGGCTACATCCAGTCGATCGATTTCTTCGGCGATGGACCGCGTATGCCGATCCTCATCCTGTCGCCCTATTCGACCGGCGGCAAGATCTACCACAACTACGGCGACCACGTTTCGCTGCTCAAGTTCATCGAACGTAACTGGGGCCTGCAGCCGCTGACGAACCGCAGCCGGGACAACCTGCCGAACCCGGCATATTCGAGGAACAACGAGTATGTGCCGACCAACAGCCCCGCGCTTGCTGACATGTTCGACGCGTTTGACTTCAGCAAACCGGTCACGCTGTCCTATACCGAATAACTGAACAGCGTTCCAAGAACGACAGATCTGAAGATGGTGCCGATCGAACCGATAGTTCGGTCGGCACCACCGCATTTTTTTGCGCCGCGCCGAGGTTTTCCGATGGATCGAGACCGGATGACTACGTTGGGGAACAAGAGGCTGCGAGCATGCCTGCTTGCCTTGGTCGGTTCGGCGCTCGCCGGCGTTTCAGCATCGGCGCAGCAGTTTTCCGCCGACCTTGTCACCAGGCAGGGTGAGAAGGTCGTGCGGGTGGGAAGCCTGCGCGTGTCTGAAAGCAAAGTGAGGATAGAGACGACCGATTTCGCCGATGGCTTCTTTCTGGTCGATGGGGCAAAGCCTGCGGCCACTTTCGTGCGGCCGCATGCGAAAGTGTTCATGGACGCGATGCAATCAAGTCCGCTTACGCAGATGTTTGTCCCGGTCGATCCCGACGAGCCCTGCCGGCAATGGCGGGCGATGGCATCGCTGGCGGCGCCGGTGGATCCCGATAGATGGCATTGCGGGCGCGACGGGGAAGGAACAGTAGGAGATCGCAAGGCGGACATCTATCGGATCGTCGCGGCTTCCGGCGGCGGCTTTGTCGGATGGGTCGACCGGGAGCGCAAGTTTCCGGTGCAGATCGAGACCGTGGACGGGACGATGATCGCCGTCGAGAACATCCGCGACGAGCCGCAGCCGGCACAATCGTTCGAAATTCCCCCCGGCGCGCGCAAATTCGATCCGCGGGCGTTGATCGATCGCATCCGGCAGAGCGACGTATGGGTCGCTCCGCGTGGCATGGAGTGAGTGGTCACTGCGATTGCTTGGCTGTCGATTGCAGCATCCGTCCAAGCGCCGCATAGTGCGACTGGTGAATATTGGCATTGAACAGCGACCAGGGTTCGGCCTTTTTCAACGCGACCGGGACGTCAAAGGTCGCGAGCATCGAGAAAGTCTCGTATTCGGCCATGGCCTCGTCGAGATGGCCGGCAGCGACCGCAAGATCAATCCGGCGCAGATTGAGCACCAGGTCCTTGACGGCGGTGCGTGCCGCGAGCCGTTCTTCCTGACCCCCGACCGAAGCATACCTGATGTCCGGAATATGCTCGGTCAATTCACGCAGCTCGGCGCCTACGCCAGTGACCGCCAGCGAGACCACGGCTGTATCCGCGGCGGGAATGGCCAACTCGAGGACGCTCGCCAGTTCACGCACTTCCTTCATCCGGATCGCCACGCCGTCCTTGTCGAAGGGGCGGTCGCCGTCGCCGATCGCGGTCAGATAGGCGACGAGGTTCTGCGTGTCCTGCGATGAGAGACCGAGATCGAATATGCGGTCGAAATGTCCGACCACTTCTTCATAGGTGTCGTACCGGCCGTCGTGGAAGTAGGGCGCGTTGAAGTTGGCGTTGAGCAAGGTCGGTGTCTTCACCAGACCGCCTGAGCCCACGTCGTGGCGGGCCTGGTCGGTGAAGACACCCGTTGGAACATGGCAGGTGGCGCAGTTGAGTTGGGGTTGGTGCGGAAACGGCTTGAAGAACAGTTGCTCGCCGTGGCGCTCGGCAGCACTCGCCTGTGCGGTAAGCATGCCGCCGGGCGCGAGCCTGGGATTGGGTAGAAAATCGATGTCGTTGATGTAGTGGAGCGTGACAATCCGGTTCGAGTGATCGCGCAGCCTTGAGCGGGAAGCCGGCCGCAATCTTGAACTGATCTGGCTGCTGAAGCGGCTGGTGCCCGGCTATCGCACCATTGCCAAGTTCCGCAAGGACAACTGGAAGGCGCTCAAGGCAGCGAACCGGGAGTTTGTGCTTGTGGTGCGCGAGCTTGGCCTGGTGGGCGGTGAAGTTGTGGCGATCGACGGCGCGTTTTTTGACGGCAACGCCAGCAAGGCGAGTATCAAGACGCAGCGCAAGCTCGCCAAGCGGCTCGCGGAGATTGACCGGGAGATCGAGGCCTATGGCGCCACGCTTGAGGCCAACGATCGCGCGGAGGCGGCGCCTGCGCCCGCGGGACGGGATGGTGGGGGAGGCGACGGCGAGGACGTCACGCAAAAGGTCGCGGCCTTGATGGCCAAGCGGGCAAACGTGCAGGCCGATCTGGCGCGGCTGGAAGAGAGCGGCGAGAGGCAGCTGTCGCAAATGGATGCCGATGCCCGGCTGTTGTCGAAGAACGGTCAAGTGGTGGCGGGCTACAACGTCCAGATCGCCGTCGATGACAAACATAAGCTGATCGTGGCAAGCGAGGTCGTCAATGACGGCAACGGCCAGCTTCACGAGATGGCCAAGGCCGCGAAGGACGCACTCGGCGTCGAGACCTTAACGGCGCTGGCCGACACCGGCTATTACAACGGCAACGCGCTCAAGGCCTGCGAGGAGGATGGGATCGTGGCTTACGTTCCGCAAGCCAAGCGCACCGCGAGGCTGCAAGCGCAGGACCGCATGAGCCACGAAGAGTTCGCCTATGAAGCCACAGCAAATGTCTATCGCTGTCCCGCCGGCAAGCTCCTGAGCCCGACGGAGGGCCGCAAGATCAACGGCGGCCGCAGCGAGATCAGGTATGTCAGCCGCAAGGCCGATTGCGACGCCTGCGCGTTGCGTGCGCGCTGCCTCTCCGCCAAGACGCCGACGCGCACCGTCTATCGCTGGGAGCATGAAGCCGTCCTCGAACGGCATCGTGCGCGGATGACGGACGCCAAAGCTCAGATGCGCCGCCGGGCCGAACTCGCCGAACACCCCTTCGGCACCCTCAAATGCCGGGCCGGCTACCGCCACTTCCTCGTCCGCGGCTTCGACAAGGTCCGCGGCGAATGGAGCCTGATGGCGCTCTGCCACAACTTCACTCGCGTGCTCAGCATCCTCGGCCTGGATCGGTTCATGGCCTATCTGGCCAAGCGCCGTCCAAACTGGACGATCTTGCTTGTCACCGTCCTCGCCGTCATCGTCGACCGGCTCCAAACCTGCAGGCCGCGTCTCCGAGCCAAAATCCGCCCGGCATTCGACTGTGCCCTGCAATCCGGGCGGAAAAAATTCTTACCCAGTCTCGAAGCGAAACCCATCGCGATGGAGCAAGCCGCGCGATGGGTTTCGCTTCGCTCTACCCATCCTACAACTGTCGTCCCCGCGAAGGCGGGGACCCATAACCACAGGGAGTGGTTGTGGCGCACGCAAGCGGTTGCAGCTGAGCACATCACAAACGCCTGTGGTTGATGGGGTGGACGGCCCCCTACGGCATCAGTTGTGCCAGAATGAGGTTGTCGAAATCTCAAACGAGG
>NZ_JBEGDB010000386.1:0-5772 GCF_043638955.1 Bradyrhizobium sp. 31Argb
AAGGCTTCCTCCTAAAAGAAAGCCTTGAATCACGTTCAATCTGATTTGAGAATCCCAAGAGTCCACACGGCCTAAGGTCTGTTTCGGGAACCTTTAATGGTCGCAGCGTCGCGAGGGTTTTGCCTGCGGCGCCAAATTCAAAAACTGCCTGCCGGAGCACGCCATGCCGATCTACAAAGCCCCAGTCGAAGATGTGAGTTTCCTGCTCAACGACGTCTTCCAGATCGACCGCTACGATAACCTGCCGGGTTTCACCGACGCATCGGCTGACGTGCGCGAAGCCATCCTGGGCGAGGCGGCGAAGCTTTCCGAAGAAGTGTTGCAGCCGCTCAACCGTGTCGGCGACCTCGAAGGCTGCGCCCGCCACGACGATGGCTCGGTGACGACGCCGAAAGGTTTCAAGGAAGCCTATAAGCAGGTGGCCGAAGGCGGCTGGCTCGGACTCTCGGCGCCGACGGAATATGGCGGGCAGGGCCTGCCGGTGACGCTGAGCCAGGCGGTCAACGAATTCCAGATCTCGGCCAACATGGCGTTCTCCATGTATGGCGGCCTCACCATGGGCGCGACCGCGGCGCTGCTGGTGCACGGCACGGACGAGCAGAAGACGACCTATGTTCCGAAGATGGTGGCGGGCGAATGGACCGGGACCATGAACCTCACCGAGCCGCATTGCGGTACCGATCTCGGGCTGTTGCGGACCAAGGCCGTGCCCCAGGCCGATGGCAGCTTCAAGATTACGGGTACCAAGATCTTCATCTCGGCCGGCGAGCACGACCTCACTGAGAACATCATCCACCTCGTGCTCGCGCGCATCGAAGGCGCGCCGGCCGGCATCAAGGGCGTCTCGCTGTTCGTGGTGCCGAAATTCCTGGTCAATGCCGATGGCTCGCTCGGGGCACGCAACGGCGTCACCTGCGGCTCGATCGAGCACAAGATGGGCATTCACGGCAATTCCACCTGCGTGATGAATTACGACAATGCGACCGGCTGGCTGATTGGCCAGGAGAACAAGGGCATGCAGGGCATGTTCGTGATGATGAACGAGGCCCGGCTCGGCGTCGCCGTGCAGGGCCTCGCGCAATCGGAGGTCGCCTATCAGAACGCGGTGGCCTATGCGCGCGAGCGCCTGCAGGGCCGCTCGCTGACCGGTACGAAGGAGCCGGACAAGCCGGCCGATCCGATCATCGTGCATCCCGATGTCCGCCGCACGCTGCTGACGATCCGCGCCTTCAACGAGGCGGCGCGCGCCATGGTGATCTGGACCGCGCTGAAGAGCGATGTCGCCCATCGCTCGAACGATCCCAAGGACCGCCAGGAGGCCGACGACCATATGGGCCTGATGACGCCAGTGCTGAAGGGCGTGCTTACCGACACCGGCTTTGCCAACACCGTGCTGGCGCAGCAGATGTATGGCGGCCACGGCTATATCGCCGAGCAGGGCATGGAGCAGTTCGTGCGCGATGCGCGTATTTCGATGATTTATGAGGGCGCCAATGGTATCCAGGCGCTCGATCTCGTCGGCCGTAAGCTGCCGCGCGACGGTGGCCGCGCGGTGATGGCGTTCTTCGGCGAGGTCGGCGCTTACGCCAAGGAGCACGGCGGCGACGAAGGCATGAAGCCGTTCGTGACCCCGCTCTCCGCCGCGCTCGGCCATCTGCAGCAGGCGACCGGCTGGCTGATGCAGAACGCGATGACCAAGCCCGACAATGCCGGCGCCGCCGCGACCGACTACATGAAATTGTTCGGGCTGGTTGCGCTCGGCTACATGTGGGCGCGGATGGCGAAGGTGACGCAGGACAAGATCGCCGCCGGCGGCGCAACGCCTTACCTCTCGACCAAGCTCGTGACTGGCCGCTTCTTCATGGAGAAACTGCTGCCGGAGACGGCCGTGCATCTCGCGCGCGTCCAGAGCGGCAGCGGTACCACGATGGAATTGGCGGCCGAAGCATTCTGAAGAATCTTCGGCAGCTACCTCGCGGCTTCGGCCGGTCCGGCTATATATTATGATCCTCATATAAGGAGGGCGTCATGCCTGAGGCATATATCTACGATCACGTTCGTACCCCGCGCGGCCGCGGCAAGCCCGATGGCGCGCTGCACGAAGTCACTGCGCTTGCGCTCGCCACCGTGCCGCTGAAGGCGCTGAAGGAGCGCAACAACATTGCCGAAAACGTTGTCGATGACGTCGTGCTCGGCATTGTCGATCCCGTCGGCGAGGCCGGCTCCGACATGGCCCGCTTCGCGGCGCTGAAGTCAGGCCTCGGCGAGAAGGTGCCGGGCGTGCAGATCAGCCGTTTCTGCGCTTCCGGCCTCGATGCCGTGAATTTTGCTGCCGCCCAGATCATGAGCGGACAGCATGAACTGGTGATCGGCGGCGGCGCCGAATCCATGAGCCGCGTCGGCATCGGCGCGTCCGGCGGCGCCTGGCCGATGGACCCCTCCATGGCGGTGCCGGCCTATTTCATGCCGCAGGGCATCTCGGCCGACCTGATCGCGACCAAATACGGCTTCTCCCGCGACGATGTCGACGCCTACGCTGTGCAGAGCCAGCAGCGCGCCGCTAAGTCCTGGGACGAAGGGCGCTTCGACAAATCGGTGGTGCCGGTGAAGGACGTCAACGGCCTCACCATCCTCGCCAAGGACGAGCATATGCGGCCCACGACCACGATGCAGTCGCTGGCGCAGCTCCAGCCGTCGTTCGCGGCGATGGCCGCGATGGCGGGTTTCGATGCCGTGGCGGTGCAGTCGCATCCGGAGATCGAGAAGGTCAATTACGTGCATCACGCCGGCAATTCTTCCGGCATTGTCGATGGCGCCGGCGCGGTGCTGCTCGGCAACAAGGAAGCGGGTGAGAAGTACGGCCTGAAGCCGCGCGCAAAAATCCGCGCCTTTGCCAATATCGGCTCCGAGCCTGCGATGATGCTGACCGGCCCGGTCGACGTCACTGAAAAGCTGTTCGCCCGCTCCGGCATGAAGAAGTCGGACATCGATCTGTTCGAGCTGAATGAAGCCTTCGCCTCGGTGGTGCTGCGCTACATCCAGGCCTTCGACATCGACAACGCCAAGATCAACGTCAATGGCGGCGCGATCGCGCTCGGCCATCCGCTTGGCGCGACCGGCGCGATGATCCTGGGGACCGTGCTCGACGAGCTCGAGCGCACCGACAAGTCGACCGCGCTGGTGACCTTGTGCATCGGCGGCGGCATGGGCACCGCGACCATCATCGAACGCGTATGAAGCCGTAGGGTGGGCAAAGCGAAGCGTGCCCACCATCGAATTCTCAGCAAGTGATGGTGGGCACGGCGCAAGTGCGCCTTTGCCCACCCTACGATCCGAGCTTTAGAACAACCGCCAGCGCCTTACCGGCAGCCGGCATCGAGGGAGCACCACATGGCCTTCAAGAATTTCAAATTCGAAACCGACGCCGACGGCATTGCGCTCGTCACCTGGGACATTCCGGGACGTTCGATGAACGTGCTGGACGAGACCTCGGTCCTCGAACTCGAGGAGATCGTCAAGCAGACCACGGCGGATGCTGCGATCAAGGGCGTCGTCATCACCTCGAGCAAGGAAGCCTTCTGCGCCGGCGCCGACCTCTCGATGCTCGAGGGCATGAGCCGCACCTATGCGCAGCTCCTGCAACAGAAGGGCGAGGTCGCGGCCAACCAGGTGCTGTTCGAGCAGAGCCGCCGTTTCTCGCAGGTGTTCCGTTCGATCGAGACCTCAGGCAAGCCGTGGGTCGCCGCGATCAACGGGCTGGCGCTCGGCGGCGGCTTCGAGGTCACGCTGTCCTGTCATTATCGCGTCGCCGCGGAGAATCCGAAGACCCGGCTCGGCCTGCCCGAGATCAAGGTCGGCCTGTTCCCCGGCGCCGGCGGCACCCAGCGCGTGCCGCGCATCGTGCCGCCGCAGGATGCGATGCAGCTCCTGTTGAAGGGCGAGGCGATCAATCTCGCAAGAGCAAAGCAGCTCAACCTGATCCACGCGATCGTGCCGCCTGCCGACCTGATCAAGGCCGCGAAGGATTGGATCAAGGGCGGCGGCAAGGCGGTCGCGCCATGGGATGAGAAGGGCTTCAAGCTGCCCGGCGGCCCCGTCTTCTCGAAGATGGGCATGCAGATGTTCCCGGCGGGCAATGCGATCTACCGCCGCGAGACCTACGATAATTATCCGGCGGCGCGCGCCATCATGAGCTGTGTGTACGAAGGCCTGCAGTTGCCAATCGACGCGGCGCTGCGCGTCGAGTCCCGCTACTTCACGCAGATCCTGCGCTCCAAGGAAGCGGCGGCGATGATCCGCTCTCTGTTCCTGTCGATGCAGGAACTGAACAAGGGCGCGCGCCGTCCCGCGGGTGTGCCGCCGACCAAGGTGAAGAAGCTCGCCGTGATCGGCGCCGGCTTCATGGGTGCCAGCGTCGGCTACGTCTCGGCCAAGGCCGGCATCGATGTCGTGCTGATCGATCGCGACCAGGAGAGCGCCGACAAGGGCAAGGCGCACGCCAAAAGCGTGATCGACGGTCTCGTCGCCAAAGGCCGCGCGAAGGAGGCCGAGCGCGATGCGCTGCTGTCGCGCATCACCGCGACCGCCGACTACGACGTGTTGAAGGACTGCGACCTCGTCATCGAGGCGGTGTTCGAGGATCGCAAGGTCAAGGCGGACACCTATGCCAAGGCGCAGCCGCTCTTGAAGGGTGATGCGATCTTCGCTTCCAACACCTCGACGCTGCCGATCAATTCACTGGCCGAGGAATTCAAGGACCAGGGCAAGTTCATCGGCATCCACTTCTTCTCGCCGGTCGAGAAGATGATGCTGGTCGAGATCATCCTCGGCAAGAACACCGGCGACGCCGCGCTTGCGACCGCCCTGGACTATGTCCGCGCCATCGGCAAGACGCCGATCGTGGTCAACGACTCCCGCGGCTTCTTCGCCAACCGCTGCGTGATGCGCTACATCGCGGAAGGCAACGAGATGTTCCTGGAAGGCGTGCCGGCGGCGATGATCGAGAACACCGCCAAGATGGCCGGCATGCCGGTCGGGCCGCTGTCGCTGTCGGACGAGGTCGCGCTCGATCTCGGCCTGAAGATCATGAAGGCAACCGAAGCCGATCTTGGCCCCAACGCCATCAACCAGGATCACAAGAAGCTGATGGTGGAAATGGTCGAGAAGCAGGGCCGCTTCGGCCGCAAGAATGCCAAGGGCTTCTACGACTATCCGGAGAAGGGCAAGGGCCAGAAGAGCCTGTGGCCCGGGCTTGGCGGGCTGCAGCCGAAGCACCTCGATCCGGATACGCTTGATGTCGAGGAATTGAAGCAGCGCTTCCTGGTGGTGCAGGCGGTGGAAGCCGCACGCACGGTGGAGGATGATGTCATCACCGATGTGCGCGAGGCCGATGTCGGCTCGATCTTAGGCTTCGGCTTCGCGCCGTTCACCGGCGGCACGCTGTCCTATATCGACTTCATGGGCACGAAGAAATTCGTCGAGCTCTGCCACAAATTCGAGGCCAAATACGGCTCCCGCTTCACCCCGCCGAAGCTCCTGGTCGAGATGGCGGCCAAGGGCGAGACCTTCTACGGCCGCTTCCCGCCGAAGAAGCCGGTGGTGGAAGCCGCGGAGTAGGGGGCGGCAGCTTGTAGCCCGGATGGAGCGGAGCGCAATCCGGGAAAGTCTTATGAACTGCACCCCTGTAGTGAGACAGGATAATCAGGGACAGGAGGCCGCCGCTTGAGGCGGCAGGGCGGGTTGATGGGTTACGGCCAGGTTGCGGGGCTGCTG
>NZ_JBEGDB010000387.1:0-5765 GCF_043638955.1 Bradyrhizobium sp. 31Argb
CTGCCACCCGAAAACTTGCCGATCCTCGAATGGCTCGGTATCAAAACGTCAAAATCACTGTGATGAACCACTAGTGCGGTCTCATCTGCGGAAATATCGCTTGCAGCGCCGCTCGGCTTCCGCGGCCGCGGCCTCCGGCGTTGCGGCATCGGTCGCGACCGACGCGCACATCTGCACCAGCACGTAGTCGGCATTGACGGCGCCGGTCGCGGTCGAGATCGGGCCCTTGTAGCCGGCGTAATACTGGCTCTTCATGGTGTCCTTGAAGATCTTGACCTTGGGATCGCCGGACCACACCGCGGCTTCCGCATAGGCTGCGAGCGGCTGCGACCAGTACCCGCTATTGGCGTTCAGCCACGGCTCGTACTGCTCCTTCTCGAGCATGAACTGCAGGAAGGCTTTCGCCGCGTTCGGATAGGGGCTGTGCTTGAACACCATGGCGTTCAGCGTCAGCCCCGACATCGGCGTGGAGGCTGCGAGGCCCTTCGGCAGGAACTGATGCTCGGTGTCCTCGGCGATCGCGGCGGTCGCCGGATCGTTCTTCAGCGCGAAATAGAGCGAGACGCCGTTGGCCGTCAGCGCGATTTCCTGCGACGAGTAGGCGCGGTTGTTGGAGACGTCGTTCCAGGATGGCGTGCCGGCGATGAAGGTCGGATACAGCTCCTTCAGATATTTCAGCGCGGCCACCGTCTCCTTGCTGTTGATGGTGACGTTGCCTTCTTCATCGAGCAGGGAGGCATTGTGCGACCACAGGATCCAGTTGGCAAAGCCGTTGCCGTCGCCGACGGCGTTGCCGAGCGCGTAGCCTGCGGGCTTGCCGGCCTTCTGCAGCTTGCGACAGACGTCCAGCACGCCCGCATGATCTTCCGGTATCTTGTCGTAGCCGATCGATTGCAGCACCGACTTGCGGTACACCAGCGGCCCGCCGCTGGCGCCGAACGGCAGTCCGATCCAGGCGTTGCCCTTGGCGCGCTTGCCGTATTTCTGGGCCAGCGTCTGCCAGCCGCCATAGCGCTTGCCGAGATACTCGGCGACATCGGTGAGTTCGATCAGCTTGTCGGCGTAGATATGCGGCGCGTCCGAGAAGCCGATGATGATGTCGGGACCGGCGCCGGAGTTCGAGGTCACCGCCGTCTGCTGGTTGATGTCCTCCCAGCCGACGAAATCGACCTTGACCTCAACGCCCATCTTCTCGGTGAACTTGGCGGCGTTGGCGCGGAACACGTCCTCGTCGGCCTTGACGAAGCGGACCGGGCGCAGCATCCGCAGGTTCGCGCCCTTCTCGATCGGCAGCGACGGTGCGGCGACGTCGGCCGCCTTGACGCGCGATTCGGTTGATTGCGCCGAAGCGCCGGTTGCCGCCAGCGCTGCGGCCGAGAGGCCGAGCGCCAACGCGTCACGACGGGTGAGGTCGTTCCCCATAGTCTCCTCCCTTGTTTTTCGTTCCCGGCGTTACTCGCCGGTGAACGTGAGCCTCAGTCCTCATGGGGCCGAAGCAATCGCCTTGAGACTTTTGCCCCGCGCAATTTCCGCGTCGCGGGAAACGCGCGTTCCCCGCCGGCTAGCTGTTCGGGCCGCGATCCATGCTGACAGGCTGCCAGCGCCGGAGCGAGGTGTTCTGCAGCACCGACGGATTGACGCAGCTTACCGGCCACAGACCTGAAAGCACCAGTGACAATTCGTAGCCCACGCGGCGCTTGCGCGCTTCATCGAAACGTGCAGATGCGGAGGCGACATGGGCGGTCAGCGTGACGTTGTCCATGCGGAGCAGGGGATTGTTGTGCGACGGCGGCTCCTTCTCCAGCACGTCGAGCGCGGCATGCGCGATCCAGCCTTCCTGCAGCGCCTTGATCAACCCTTCCTCGTCAACCGTGGCGCCGCGTCCGGTGTTGATGAAGATCGCGCTCTTCTTCATCTGCCGGAAATGCTTCTCGGTGAGCATGTGATGCACCTCGGGCCGTGCCGGCGCATGCATCGAGACGAAGTCGGATTGCGAAAGCACCTCCGACAGCGTCGCCGGCAGCACGTTGTGTTCCGACATCAGCGTTTCCTGGATGAACGGATCGTAGGCGATCATCCGCAGGCCGAACGGGGCCGCGCGCTTCGCCACCGCGCGCGCCACGCGTCCGAACGAGATGAAGCCGAGCGTCTGTCCCATCAGGCGCGGAATTTTCAAGAGCGCCGGACGTCCTTCGCTCCAGCGTCCTTCGCGCACCATCCTGTCCTGCTCGACCAGGCGGCGGAAGCCGGCAAGCAAGAGCATCATCGCGTGATCGGCGACTTCCTCGATGAAGGTGTCGGGGATGTTGGTGACGGGGATGCCGCGGGCGGTTGCCGCCTTGACGTCGACGCTGTCGACGCCGACGCTGCCGAGCGTGATCACCTTGCAGTTCTCGAGCGCATCGATGACCGCTTTTGTGATCGGCATGCCCTTGGCGTAGATCGCATCCGCCGTCCTGGCGGCGGCGATGAATTCGGTCTCGTTGGCGGGAGCCTCGATGATTTCGGCCCCGATCGGATCGAGCGCTTCCTTCTCATAGTCGTAGCCGCCGCCGGCCACCGTGAAGCTTGCGCCCTTCGGCGTCACCACCCTGAACTTCGACATCTCCTGCTCCCGATTTGCTTCTTCGGTTGTTGATTCTTCGGCCGTCACTGGGCCGCGACAAGTCGCCGCTGCCGCGTCTTCGCAAGCCGAAGCCCATTCCGTACTGTTCCCGGTCGCCTTGAGCGCGGCTTTCCCGGGGTTTTACGGAGACGCTTCGTAACCTGACGCTAAAGGCTCTCACATTAGGGTGGACCGAATCAATCCGCCAAACACGCAAGCGCGCCATTCCCCGGAGACGCCCTGTGAAGCTGACCAACCTCAAGATCACCCCCAAACTCGGCATTTTGGTGGGGGTGACCATCCTTGGCCTCTGCGCCGCAGGCGTCCTCGCGGGTCATCTGATGCAGCGCGAAATGATGAAGGCGCGCATCGACCAGACCAAGGCGATGGTCGAGATGGCCGTGAACATGGCGGCCGGCCTGAAAAAGGAGGTCGATGCCGGGCGGATGACCAAGGAGGTGGCGCTCGCCGAACTCGGCAAGCGCGGCAACTCCATGACCTATGACAACGGCTCCGGCTACCTGTTCGGCACCTCCTATGATGGCATCACCGTCCTTGCGCCCGATCCCAAGCAGATCGGCGCCAACCGCATGGACGTGGTCACCAACGGCCGCAAGCTGTCCCGCGAATTGATGGATGGCGTGAAGGCGAAGGGCGAAATCCTCCTCACCTACGAATATGTGCGGCCGGGCGAACAGAAGCCGATCCGCAAGATCGGCTATGCCGTCGCCGTTCCCGGCTTCGACATGTATCTCGGCACCGGGGCCTATATCGACGATATCGATGCCAAGCTGGCGCCGATCGCCTGGCTGCTCGGCCTTTCGATCCTCGGCATCGCCATCATCTCCGGCTCGATCGCCTGGCTGATCGGGCGCAGCATTACCAGGCCGCTCGGCCAGCTCGGCACAAGGATGCGGGAACTCGCCGACGGCAAGCTCGATGGCGATATTCCCGGCGTCGGCCGCGGCGACGAGGTGGGCGCCATGGCGGCGACCGTGCAGATCTTCAAGGACAATGCGGTTCGCATCCGCGGCCTCGAGCAGGCGGAGGCGGAGACGCAGGCCCGCGCTGCGGCCGAGCGCCGTGCCGCGATGGAGAATATCGCCAACGATTTCGAGCGCAGCATCACCGGCGTGGTCCGTTCGGTCGCGACCGCTGCGGCCGGCATGCAGACCACAGCGCAATCGATGACGGCGACAGCGAGCGACGCCAGCGCGCGGGCTGCGACCGTCAGTGCGGCGTCCGAAAGCGCCTCGAACAATGTCGGCACCGTGGCTGCCGCGGCCGAGGAACTGTCGAGCTCGGTGACCGAGATCTCCCGCCAGGTCGCGCGATCCAGCGAGATCGCGAGCAAGGCGGTGGCCGATGCCGAGCGCACCAACGCCACCGTGCAGGCGCTCTCCACCGGCGCGGAGAAGATCGGTGAGGTGGTGAAGCTGATCCACTCGATCGCCGCGCAGACCAACCTGCTCGCGCTCAACGCCACGATCGAAGCCGCGCGCGCCGGCGAATCCGGCCGTGGCTTTGCGGTGGTCGCTTCAGAGGTGAAGGCGCTCGCCAACCAGACCGCGAAAGCGACCGAGGAGATCTCCGCCCAGGTCGCCGCCATGCAGGCCTCGACCACGGAGGCGGTCGCCTCGATCGGCGGCATCACCGGGACGATCGCCCAGATGAGCGAGATCACCGCCAGCATCTCGACCTCGGTCGACCAGCAGGGCGATGCGACGCGCGAGATCGCGCGCAACATCCAGCAGGTCGCGACTGGCTCCAGCGAGATTTCCACCCATATCGGCGGCGTCACCACGGCCGCCACCGCCACCGGCACTGCGGCTTCCGACGTGCTGTCGAACGCCCGCGAGCTCGACACCCAGTCCGGCATGCTCCGCAACGCCGTCGACCAGTTCCTGGCCAAGGTACGCGCGGCGTAACGCCGTTGTCGTCATGCCCCGCGCAGGCGGGGCATCCAGTAATCTCCGGCCGCAGTAATTGATCTGAAACGCCGTCGTTTACTGGATCGTCCGCCTTCGCGGACGATGACGACGGAATGCGGAGCTACTGCTTCTCGATCCCGGCTTCCGTGATCAGCTTTTCCCAGAGCACGAGCTGTTCTTTCAGGAATGCGTCGAATTCCTCTGGCGGGCCCGAAAATGCTTCCATGCCGCGTTCGGCGAGCTGGCTCTTGATGTCGGGACGCTCGACGACCTTGCGGATATCGGCGTTCAGCTTGACCACGATGTCCTTGGGCATGTTGGCCGGACCGAGATAGCCCTGCCATGAGGTGATGTCGAACCCTTTCACAGTATCATCCATGGTCGGCAGCTCCGGCAGCAGCGCCGAGCGCCGCTTGGTGGTGACGGCCAGCGGTTTCAGCGCCTTGGCGTTGACATGCGGCAGCCCGGTTGGGACGTCGACGAACATCATGGAGACGCGGCCGGCAATGACGTCGGTGAGCGCGGGCGGCGAGCTCTTGTAGGGGACGTGCAACAGATCGATGCCGGCGAGGCGGGCAAAGGTCGCGCCCGACACGATGGCCGATGAGCTGCCGCTGGCGTAGGAGTACTTGCCCGGCTCCTTCTTGGCGAGCGCGATCAGCTCGGCGACTGAGTTGGCCGGGATTTCCGGATTGATCACCAGCATGAACGGCAAGTCGCCGGTTCGCGCGATCGGCGTGAAGTCCTTGACCGGGTCGTAGCTCATGGTCTTGAGCAGATAGGGATTGGCCGAGTGCGTCGTGTTGGTCGTCACGAACAGGGTGTAGCCGTCGGGCGCGGAGCGGGCGACGTAACTCGCCGCGATCGAGCCGTTGGCGCCCGCCTTGTTGTCGATCACCATGGTGACGCCGAGCGCAGTGCCGACCTCCTTCGAGATCAGGCGCGTCGTGGTGTCGGTGCCGCTGCCGGCCGCGAACGGCAATACCAGCGTGATGTTGCGGTTCGGGTAGCCCGGTGCCTGCGCCGTGGCCACGCCGGACAGCAGCGCGAATGCCAGGGATGCCGCCGCCAGCATGCGCCAATGGTGTTTCAGTCCAGAGATCATATCGTCGTTTCCCCCGCTGGGTTTATGGGCAGTTGGTTGCCGGGGAAACTAGGCCGTGTGGACTCTTGGGATTCTCAAATCAGATTGAACGTGATTCAAGGCTTTCTTTTAGGAGGAAGCCTTG
>NZ_JBEGDB010000388.1:0-5732 GCF_043638955.1 Bradyrhizobium sp. 31Argb
GAATCCCAAGAGTCCACACGGCCTAGAGCATGATCCGGAAAAGTGGAAACCGGTTTTCCGAAAAGATCATGCTCAAATAAAGAGATCTCAGGCCGACGACGAAGGCGCGCTATTCTTCTGGCGACAGACGGACAATCTGGCGCCCGCCATTCATCACCTTGAGATTGTTGACGTACTCCTCAGGACGCTGCCAGCGGTGAGGTACTTTCAATCCCATGAAGCTTGCGATTTCGCCGATGAAGCCAGTGCAATTGAATGTTTCCGCGTTCCAGACTGGTGAATCCGCCTGCAACTTCTTGATGTATGCGAAAACCCGTTTTGCGTCCGCCTCATTCAGGTAAACCCGATAGCTCGCGGTCAGGTAGTCCGGATCAAGATCGCCATAGCTTGCCCCGGTCTCGGACGGCACCACCGTCAAATGACCGAGTATATAGGCAAAGGTTTCTCCCGCTGGGGTCAGGCCCGCGACGTCAACTGCCCGCTCGCTTGTCTTTCCATACCAGACGAAAGCATGTCCCCAACTCGCCGCCGTTCTGGCTCTGAAGTCGACGTAATACGGGCCCATTGCGGCGCTAGACGCCGACTTTCGTGTCGACCGTGGCGCCGGTTGCGATTCAACGGCCGCGTCACTGGAAACAAGCGCATTCGCATTGGCGGTGCGCTTGTAGGCCTCCCGTTTCTGGGAAGTGGCGCGTTCCGAGCTGGCGCGAGCGTCAGCTTCCTGAGCGGAAGCCGATTGGACTGTGGCCGGGAGCAAAACAGCGAGAGTTAATCCCGCAAGTAAGCATCGTCCTGATCTCGTCAGGCTGTTTACCACGCTTTGCCCCCTTAACCGTCGACGATAAAGCTCAGATTGAACGAGCCGAGTCAGTATCGCGTCAGTAGCGCGGCGCGACAATAGGCGTCTTGCCGACGGGAGTCTTCCCGACCGGGGTCTTGCCAATCGGCATCTTGCCGATGGGAGCCGCCGGATAGGCGGGCACGGGCTCTCGGCGCGGAAGGTCGGCCGCGCTGGCGGCGGTCACCAGAGCAAAGGTTGCGCCTACTGCAATCACGATTTTCTTCACGGTACTTCTCCCCAACTTAGAAAGAACCAGGCGGTAACCTGCGCTCCTCCCGACCATGCACGGCGGAATGCGACCTCAGTGCGGCAGATCGAACCCGTTGGAGCAATTGGTCCACAGTGCGGCACATATGACACACCCCTGATGCCATTCTCACGTAGGCAAGGCGCGGTTGCGACATTCACGTAACGGTGAACGTGACGATTGGAGGGATTTCTGATCATTGGGTGCCTCCAGATGAATGGAGGTTCGGAATGCCCCCCTACGCGGTCCTCGCGCTCGCTATTGTTGTCGAAGTTGTCGCAACGAGCGCGATGAAGGCATCCGCAGGATTTACCAGGCTCGGCCCTTCTCTGTTGGTGGTAGTAGGCTACGCTGTCGCCTTCGTGTTACTCGCCAAAACCCTTGATCGCATACCGCTCGGCATCGCCTACGCTGTTTGGGCAGGCGGCGGTATCGTACTGGTCGCGCTCATTGCGTGGGCGATCTACGGACAGCGCCCCGACTTTGCGGGCTTCGTCGGGATGGGCCTGATCGTGGCGGGCGTCCTGGTTCTGAACCTTCTGTCCAAGACATCCGTCCACTGACCGGCTAGAGCATATTCGGTTCTGATTGAATCAGAACCGAAGCTCTCCATTCTTTTTTTGACGCGTTTTCTTCACGCGAACCGGTACCCACTTCGCTCGAAAACGCTCTAGGAGCGTAGAACCTCTACACTTCGAGCCATTCCTTGCGAACGGCTTCGTTGGCCCTGAGCTCGTCGGGCGTGCCTTCGAACACGATGCGGCCATGGCCCATGATGTAGACCCGGTGCGAAATCCTGAGCGCGATGGACAGCTTTTGCTCGACCAGCAGGATAGCAACGCCCGCCTTCGCGATATGCGCGATCAGGTCACCGACCTGCTGCACGATCAGCGGGGCCAGTCCTTCCGTCGGCTCATCGATCATGATGAGCTCGGGGTCGCCCATCAGCGTCCGGCAGGTGGTCAGCATCTGCTTCTCGCCGCCAGAGAGCACGCCGGCGGGCGTATCGGCGCGCGCCGCGAGGTTGGGGAACATGTCGAGCATGTCCTGCAGCCGCCATTTGCCGGGCCGACGCGTGTTCTTGATGCCGAGCAGGAGATTCTGACGAACCGTCAGCCCGGGGAAGATATCGCGGTGCTCCGGCACATAGCCGAGGCCTAAGCGCGCGATCTTGTGGCTCGGCAGCCCGGCGATCTCCTGCCCCTTGAAGCGAATCGTCCCCTGAGGCGGCACCTCGCCCATGATCGCCTTGACCGTAGTGGAGCGGCCGACACCGTTGCGGCCAAGCAGGCTCACTACTTCGCCAGCCGAGATGGAAAGGTCGACCCCCTGGAGGATATGGCTCTTGCCGTAATAGGCGTGCAGATCCCTGACCTCGAGCATCAATGCGCCTCTTCGCCGAGATAGGCTTCCTTGACCTTCGGGTTGGCCCGGATCTCCTCGGGCGTGCCGGAGGCGATGATATGGCCGTAGACCAGCACCGAGATGCGGTCGGCAAGACCGAACACCACACTCATATCGTGTTCGACGATCACGAGCGTACGCCCTTCGGTGAGGCGACGGATCAGGGCGACGGCGCGTTCGGTCTCCGCGTGGCTCATGCCCGCGGTCGGCTCGTCCAGCATGATGACGTTGGCGCCGCCTGCGATGGTGATGCCGATCTCGAGTTCGCGCTGCTCGGCATAGGTGAGAAGCCCTGCCGGCACATCGCGACGGTGGCTCAGGTGGATGTCCTCGAGGATCTCGGCGGTGCGTCGCCGCACCTCCGGCAGGTCGTCCACGTTCTTCCAGAACGCATAGCGATGGCCGGTGGCCCAAAGCACGGCGCAGCGAACATTCTCCCACACCGTCATGCGGGCGAACACGTTGGTCACCTGGAACGAACGCGACAGGCCGCGCCGATTGATCTCGAACGGCCGCAGTCCCGAGATCACATCGCCATTCAGCCGGATCTCACCCGAGCTCGGGCTGAGATAGCCGCTGATCAGGTTGAAGGTCGTGGACTTGCCGGCGCCGTTGGGACCGATGATGGCGTGGCGCTCACCCTGCGCGACACTCAGGTTGAGGTCCTGAATGATGCTCACATTGCCGAAGTGCTTTTCGACGGCACGAACTTCGATGGCTGGCGTCACGCGAGATACCCCCGGTCACGGGCGATGCTGGCGGCACGGTCCCAGGCCTCGGCGATACGCCGCCAGGTGATACGGGCGACGATGAAGCCGCCGACCACAAGGACGGCCGCGATGCCCCAGGTCGTGGGCGCAGTGGTGTTAAAGGGGATGCCGAGAAGCTTGACGATGTTGCCTTCGCCGCCGGTGACCGTGTAGCGCGCCACCGTCTCGATCGACAGGATGACGCCGCAGGCCAGCGCCAGCGTCGGGAGCGCGGCGACCAGATAGGACGGGATCACCATGCCGAGCGTCCTGGCGCGGATCAGCGGCCGGTGCATCATCAGAAGGCCGGCGATACCGCCCGGCGCGAACATCACGATACCGATGAAGATGATGCCGAAATAGAGCTGCCACACGCTGGTCAGGCTGGTCAGCCCGAGTTGCAGATAGGTCACGAGGATCGCGCCCAGGATCGGACCGAAGAAGTAGGAGGCGCCGCCGATGAAGGTCGCGAACAGCACCATGCCGGACTGCACCGCGCCGAGATAGGCGGAGTTCGCGATCTCGAAATTGATGGCGGCGAGACCGCCTGCGATGCCGGCAAAGAAACCGGCAAAGCAGTAGGCGAGATAGCGGACGACGTGAGGATCGTAGCCGATGAACTCGACCCGCCCGGGATTGTCGCGGACCGCGTTGCAGATGCGCCCCAGCGGCGTGCGGGTGAGCGCGTACATCGCCATCGCCGACACCAGCACCCAGAATGCGATGAGATAATAGACCTGGATTTGCGGGCCGAAGGTCCAGCCGAAGATATGCGGCAATGCCGTGCGATCGGTGCTGATCCCGGATTCGCCGCCGAAGACGCTGCGCAGGATCAGCGACGAGGATGCGACCAGTTCGCCGATGCCGAGCGAGATCATCGCGAACACCGTGCCGGCGCGCCGCGTCATCACCCAGCCGATCAGGAGCGCCAAGCCAAGGCCGCCGATGCCGCCGAGCAGCGGGATCAGGGGGAGCGGGATCGGCCATCCGTGCGCCGTGACTGCATTCATCATATGGACGGCGGCAAAGCCGCCGAGGCCGTAATGAACCGCATGGCCGAACGACAACAGCCCGGTCTCGCCAAGCAGAATGTTGTAGGACAGCGCGAAGATGATCGCGATGCCGATCAGGCTGAAGGAGGTGAGCGAGCCGCCCGAGGAGAAGATCAAGGGCAATACGACGAGCGCGATCGCAGCGACCACCCACAGCCCGTAGAAGCGCAGGTTTTGGCCGGATGGCTTCGCAGCGACATCAGACGCAGAGGTGACGGTGCTGGTCATGTTTCGCGCGTCCCGAGAAGGCCCATGGGACGGACGATCAGGATGACCACCAGCAGCACATAGGGCAGAACCGGCGCGATCTGGGCGATCGTGACATTCCAGATATCGGTGAGCACCGAAGGCCCGATGCTCGGATCCAGCGGCCCGAACGTGCTGGCGAGCGAGCCGTTCAGCGCGACCGCGAAGGTCTGCACCAGCCCGATGAAGAGCGAGGCGATGAATGCGCCCGGTAGCGAACCGAGCCCACCGAATACGATGACGACGAAGAGGATGGGGCCGAGCAAGGCGGCCATGTCCGATTGCGTCACCAGCGCCGGACCGGCGATGACGCCGGCGAGACCGGCAAGCGCGCTGCCGACGCCGAACACCAGCATGAAAATGCGCCCGACATTATGGCCGAGATGACCGACCATGTGGGGATGCGTCAGCGCCGCCTGCACGATGAGTCCGACCCTGGTGCGCTTGAGTGCAATCAAGAGCGCGACGAAGATCAGCACCGAGATCGCCAGCATGAAAATCTTGTAGGCGGGATAGTTGGTCGAGAAAATCGTGAAGGCCGGAAAGTCGAGCGCCGCCGGCACCCGATAGTCCACCGGGCTCTTGCCCCAGATCATCGAGACGATTTCTTCGATGGCGAAGGCGAGCCCGAACGTCAAAAGCAATTCGGCGACATGTCCGTGCTTGTGGGTGTTGCGCAGGCCGTAACGCTCGACCGCCATGCCGACCGCGCCCACAAGCAGTGGCGCCAGCACCAGCGCAGGCCAGAACCCGATCCACTTCGTGAGCTGGTAGCCGAAGAACGCGCCCAGCATGTAAAAGCTGGCGTGGGCGAAATTCAGCACGCCCATCATGCTGAAGATCACCGTCAGTCCGCTGGACAACAGGAACAACAGCATCCCGAACAGGACGCCATTGAGCGTAGAAATCACGATCAGCTCAAGCACGGTTCATCCATTAGAGCGTGATGCTCTTAGATTCTTACCTCTCCCGCTTGCGGGGGAGGCGTAGGCCGCCTTCAGGCGGCCGTTCTTAGAAGGACGCCGAAGCAAAGCTTCTGCTATGGCGCCAGCGCCGGGTGGGGGCTCTCTCCCCACGGTCGGACAGTGTGAATCGCGGAGATACCCCCACCCCAGCCCTCCCCCGCAAGCGTAGGGCTATCGCATATGGGCGAGGGCGCGGAGAAGGAAGTCGTTGTTCCATCTGGCCTGGAG
>NZ_JBEGDB010000389.1:0-5731 GCF_043638955.1 Bradyrhizobium sp. 31Argb
TAGAAAGGGATCAGGAGCGGTCAGTTTCCAACTAACAAACCGGTTCAAGCGGTCCCGCTCCGCGGGTCCATTTCACAACATATGATTGGTCAATTTCAGCCAAAATATCACCGGTCAGGCCGCGGAGCGGCCGCTGCGGCTATTTGCATCGTTCCGCGCTGCCACTGGAACCTTCCGCGAAATGGCCGTAGTCTTCGCTCATTCGTTTGATGGATTAGTCGGGTGACGACAATGCGGAATTGGCGATTTCGATTTCGGCTGACAGTGCCTGTTATCATGGCCCTCCTGGCGGTGGCCCTGCCGGCGCAGGCGCAGCAGCCGTCGGCGGCGGGCCTGTGGCAGAAGGTCGAGGACGGCAGGCCCGTGATATGGGTGCTGTTCGTCGACCATAACGGCGTCTTCGAAGGCATCATGGCGAAGACGTTCCCGAAGCCCGGCGAGCCCGTCACCGAGGCCTGTACGAAATGCACCGACGACCGCAAGAACGCGCCGTTGCTGGGCATTCCCTTCATCCGCAACATGAAGCGCGACGGATTGAAGTATGAGGAAGGTAACGTGCTCGATCCGCGCGACGGCAAGATCTACAGAGCCAAGATGAGCGTCAGTCCTGATGGCAAGGAATTGACGATGCGCGGCTACATCGGCATCTCGCTGTTCGGCAAGGACGAGACCTGGTACCGCCTGCCTGATACGGCGATCGCGCAACTCGATCCCGCCATCGTCGCGAGATATCTGCCGGCTCAG
The DNA here is from genome assembly GCF_043638955.1 of Bradyrhizobium sp. 31Argb. NCBI lineage: Bacteria > Pseudomonadati > Pseudomonadota > Alphaproteobacteria > Hyphomicrobiales > Nitrobacteraceae > Bradyrhizobium > Bradyrhizobium sp. 31Argb. Next base: position 745 of record NZ_JBEGDB010000389.1, read on the forward strand.
GCGGCCGCAGTGAAGCCGCCGCCGCCCGCCGCCACGAAGAAGAACATCGGTCCAGCCGGCACGCCTTCGCGCTAGACGGCTACCAGTGGCCTCGGCACGGTTCTGAGAGCCGTCTAGTCGAGCACGAAAGTGGAATGGATTATTGCGTTCAGATGTGGGCGATAACCTTCACGACGCAGCGCTTATCAATTGCTCGCTTTTCGCCCAAAGCTGCTTAGCTTTGTTAGCGTCGAGCGCATACGACCTTACGCCGTCGGCAAACGGGTTGGGCGTGTCATCGATCGGCGCGACTGCGCAATCTTCGAGATAGTGTCCGCCGATCTCGTCTTTGTTAGCCACGACTGCGGCCCAGACCGACGTTGCCGTTGCCTGCGGGATTTCTTTCAGCTCTGCCGGCGGAAGACCCGCTTCAGCGCGAGCTTTGCCAACGGTCTCGAAAAGGCCCTGCAAGTCCTCCTGCGAGAAATGGCGGGGGAGATCAGTGATGCTATTCCCAGGCATCACCGAGGCAGCTCGGATGCCGCGATCGCGATGCCGCCGGTCGAATTCTGCTGCGAAGAGAGAAGTGGCCGTCTTCGATCGGCCATAGGCGACAAATGGGTCATATGCCTGTTGGTCGAAATTCGGATCGTCCAGGTCAACATCGACGACGCGATGAGCCTGGGACGACAGCACCACCAGGCGCCCGTTATCAGCGAGCAGCGGCTCGATCCGATTGATCAAAGCGAAATGACCAAGATAGTTGGTCCCGAACTGGACTTCGAAGCCATCGATGGTCCGGCCGAACGGAGTTGCCATAACGCCGGCGTTGGCGATGATGGAATCGAACGGCCGGCCGTCAGCCAACAGTTTATCCGCGCAGGCGCGAACGCTCTGCAAGGATGCCAGATCGAGCTCGATCAACTCCAGGCTGCCACCTCGTTGCGACGCGGCGTCACGGACGGATGCAGTGGCTGGCTCAGCTTTAGCGAGATCCCTGACCGCGCCGACGACGCTGGCGCCGTGAGAAACCAGTGAGCGGGCGGTTTCGAGCCCAATGCCCGACGATGCACCCGTAATCAGAAATCGCTTTCCCTTGAGATCAACGTCTGAAAGCACCTGGTCGGCGGTCGACTTTGCACCAAACTTCTCGGTCATCTCTTTTCCTTTAAATTCTCGTGTAACGAGTTTTGATCTTCTTCGGCTTGATCTCCGACGCTTCAGATTCCGAGACCACCGGCCATATTTACGGTCTCACCGGTGATGTAGCCCGCATGGGGTCCGGCGAGGAAACAGACGGCTTCCGACACCTCTTCAAGGGTTGCGAAGCGACGGATCGGATGCATGTTCAGGAAGGTCTCAAGGTCCGGAAGCTCACCGGCCACCTCCTTGTTCATGTCCGTGGGCATCGCACCGGGCTGCAAAACATTCACAGTGATATTGCGGGGGCCGAGGTCGCGCGCGATACCCCTCGCGTATCCGGCAAGCGCCGCCTTCGTTCCGGCGTAGTCGGCGACACCCTTAAAGGGAACGTAGTCGCCGAGCAGAGAGCCGATAAAGATGATTCGACCACCATCCGTCAGTTTTGACGCCGCCGCGCGAGTGTTGGCGATCGAGCCCATGACGTTGACTTGCCACTGTCGATTGTACCTCTCTTCCTCAAGGCCGGGATCGTCTACCAGCTGGCCCTGAATCGCGATGCCGGCATTGTTCACGAGGATGTTGAGCTTGCCGAACTCAGCAATCACCGAGTCGATCAGAGGCTTCGCGGAAGTAAGGTCAGCTTGGTCGCTCTTTATAGCAATCGCGCGTACGCCCTTTGCCTTGAGCTTCTTCACGACTGCATCCGCCCTATCAGCCGAGGCCGCGTAGCTGATCGCAACGTCTGCTCCGTGATCAGCAAGCGCCTCCGCCGTAGCGGCACCAAGCCCGCGTGAGCCGCCGGTAACGAGGGCGACCTTGCCCTTCAACATCTTCGACATAGGAATCCTTTCTCTACCCGATCGGGGTGCCATCTCAGGCCTTGGCAAGCGACAGCGCCTCATTTTCGTAATGATGATTACGATAACGATTGGTATGGAATCTGGACAGGGGATGTCAAGCGGTTTAGTAATGGCCATTATGAAAAAAGCCGAGTCGATCTGATGGGACGCCATCGCGAATTTGACGTGGAGAAAGCGCTCGACGCCGCGCTATGTGTCTTCTGGCGCAAGGGGTACGAGGGTGCTTCCTACGCTGATCTGACCGAGGCTACCGGAGTAGAGAGACCCGCCCTCTATTCTGCATTTGGCAACAAGGAAGCGCTCTTCCGCCAAGCCCTGGCTCGATACGACGAGCAATACTTGGACTACATTCCAGAGGCGCTTCAGCTACCCACAGCGCGCCAAGTTGCTGCGCACATCCTGTACAATGCAGCCGACCTCAATACGCGTTATCCCGACCATACGGGGTGTCTCGGTATCAATGGGGCCCTGGCGGGATCGGATGAAGCGGAACCTGTGCGACAAGCGTTGATAGATTTTCGCGCGGCTGGTCAGGCGCAGCTTCGTGATCGCTTCGAACGGGCGAAGGCCGAGGGCGACTTACCGAAGACGGCCAAATCTGATGCCCTTGCGGCATTCGTGATGGCCGTCACTCACGGCATGGCGGTGCAGGCTAAAGCCGGCTTCAGCCGCGACATGCTGGGGGCTGTTGCTGAGCAAGCGCTTTCCACGTGGCCTACCGGTAGTTCCACACTTTCCGGAAAGTCATCCGAACCTTAGATAAGAAGCGCGCCGGCCATCGCTTGCGCTTGGCCTCCGCAGTGCTCGCACCGCGCTTTAGCGTCCGTCGATCGGCTGCACCGGTTCGGAGATCACCTCACCGACGCCGACATCGAGCCGCAGCACCGCGGCCGCTGCGGGAACGGCGGCGTCCGCCATCGCGGCGTGGCCTTCGGCGGTCGGATGCACCGCGCCGCCATAGACGGCCGACAGGACGCCCCAGGTCGCGTCGTGGATATCAGAGGGTTGCATCGAGGACGGCAGCGCCTGCGGATAGGTCATCGCCGTGAAGTAGCTGTCATTGGCGTCGCGGATCCAGCGTGCGCGCGGCAGGTAGGCGCGATATTCCGAGGCGCTGCGGCCGCACATCATCGGCTGGCTGGCGGCACTGACGATGTCAGGATTGAAGCTCTCGCCATTGGCCGCAAAGCATTGCCGGTCGAATTCCGGATCGGTGGCGGCACGCGCGCAGAAGCCATGCATCGCGAACGCGTCCTGATGGGCGTCGACGAAGGTCATGCGGTCGGCACGCGGATTGCGACAGAGAATGCCTGACTGGCAGAGCGCCAGCGCCTTCAGCGTTGGAAGAAATTCGTCCTGCACATAGCCGACCACCGGGCCGAGCCGCTGCGGTGCGGCGTTGAAGGAGGGATGGATGTCGAAGCCGGCGCGACCGCCGGGGCAGGGGACGCCGCCGTCCGACAGCGCGGGATTGGCATAGGCGGTATAGATCACGCGCGTCAGGTCACCGCCGACGAGCGGCTTCAGCGCCTCGCGCAGTTTGCCGAATGATTGCGGCAATGTGCGTCGCAGCGCGTCGCGGGAATCGTCGACGGACGCCAGGACGCCGCCGCGCCGGAACAGCGCGCGCTCCGTCCCAGTATCGACGATCACGTCGGCGACGAGGCCGGAGAAGTAGATGTCGTTGGCGCCGATCGAGAGCAGGAGCAGGTCGAGCTGCCGATCCGGCTGGCGGCGCTTGGCTGCCGCGAGCGCATCGCGCAATTCGGCGAGCTGGCCGTTGACGCTGCCCGAGCAGGTGTTGCCCGATTTGCTCGGCAGGCACTCGCGGGCCTGCTGTGAGCCGAACAGCCCGTCATTGATGGTTGCGCCCGTGCAGGCGAGCGGCAGGTAGGTCACGGCGATGTGCGGGTAGCGCACCGCGAGCGCAAGCGCCGTGCGCGTCTGGTAGCTGTAGAGCGAGCGATGGCAGGCCGCGTTGAACCACAGCGCGCTGTGCTTCTGCCATACCGAGAGGAAGTCCGGTGCTTCGCAGGCGCGCCCGCCTTTATAGCCGGCGCGGCTCGGCCGGTAATATTGCGCGCCCGCGGTGCCGAGATAGGAGCGGAAGCAGAAGCCGTCTTCCGCCAGCGCGATCGGACGGTCCGGATTGCCCTCGCCGGAGGCGATACTGTCGCCGAGCCCCGCGATGAAGATGTCGCGCACGGCGATCTCGGTGGAGACGCGCTGGGTCGGATCCGAGCCGGCGGAGACGTCGACGGTCGCAACCGTCGTGCGGCCGTAGCGGACGTGCAGGTTCACCGGTTCGGCGCAGTCGAAGGCGGAGCTCTGCGGCCCGTCGCCGTCGTCGAACGACCAGGCGCAGGTGGCGCCGACAGGAATCGGTCCGACCAATCGCACCGTGATCGGATGATCCGTTGGCGTCAGGTAGCTTTCCTTGACGTTGTCGCGGGTGCAGGGCTCGTTGACGCGCCCGGCGAGGTCGATGCAGAGCCGGTTGACGGTGTTGCGCGCCCAGCCGCGGCCGTCGCTCTGCAATTCCAGCGCCTGCTCGGCGGCGAGCACGCTGCGGCCGCGACCGGCTTCGGTCTGCAGCAGGAAGTCGCGTTCCTCGCGGAACAGGCGAAAGCGGTTGCGGACTTCCCACGAGATCTGCAGCGGCTGTTCGGCCGCGGTCTGCGCTTCGGCCGATTGGCTCAGCAGCGCAACCGCCAGCAGCGCGGCGGAAACGATCGAACGGAACGGAATTTTGACCATGGCGCGTTTCACGGCATCGGTGGGGCAGAAATAAGAGAGCCGCGCCGAATTGGCCAGAAAGAATAACGCGTCGAGATCATGATCCGATTGGACGGAATTGGATCATGATCTCATCTCTTTGTTTGAGCACGATCTTTCCGGAAAACCGGTCTCCACTTTTCCGGATCATACTCTAGCATTACAGTTGTAATTGACTGAGGATTCTGAGTCCATGGGTGACCATGATTCGAAGATCGTGGACGCAGGCA
>NZ_JBEGDB010000038.1:0-47018 GCF_043638955.1 Bradyrhizobium sp. 31Argb
TCCTGCCACCCGAAAACTTGCCGATCCTCGAATGGCTCGGTATCAAAACGTCAAAATCACTGTGATGAACCACTAGCCGCGTGAAGCGAGCATGACCTGAATATGCGGACGCCCCACAGGGCGTCCGCCCACCACAGGCGAAGCGATGAACGCGCTTCCCATGCAACCCCTCCGAGAGAACGTCAACCGATCCATGCGTTCGGGCAGCAACAGCCAAGGAGTTGCTCATGACCATGAAGAATACCACGAGTCCAATAGAGCCCGCAGATCAGCCGAGCCGGATCCGGGCTGAGCTTGGAGGGTCGATCATGAGCAATCTGAAGAGCCTGCTACTCGGGCTGCTCGCGGCGCTCGTAGCCACTGCGCCAATCGTTACGCCGGCATCAGCGCAACAAGCGCAGAAGCCCAATATTCTCGTCATCATGGGAGACGATATCGGATACTGGAATATCAGCTCCTACAACCGAGGTCAGATGGGCTATCGCACGCCCAACATCGATCGCATCGCCAACGAGGGTGCGATCTTCACGGACTACTATGGCCAGCAATCCTGCACTGCAGGCCGCGCCGCCTTCATCACTGGACAGTCGCCGCTGCGCACGGGCTTGTTGAAAGTTGGCCTGCCGGCCGCGAAGGAGGGATTGTCGGATAAGGACCCCCGCTTCGGCCCGTGGGGCCAGCAGAAATGCGAGGACACTGGTCCTCTCACCAGGCAGCGCATGGAGACCATCGACGAGGAGTTTCTACGGGCGACGACGGAGTTCATCGACGGCGCGGTGCGAGATCGCAAACCGTTCTTCGTGTGGTTCAATTCGACCCGCATGCACATCTGGACGCACCTCAAGCCCGCATCGCAGGGAAAGACGCGGCTCGGCATCTATCCGGACGGCATGGTCGAGCATGACGGGCAGGTCGGCGAGCTCTTGAGAAAACTCGACGATCTCGGCGTCGCCAACAACACCATTGTGATCTACACCACCGATAACGGTGCCGAGACGTTCTCCTGGCCCGACGGCGGCACGACGCCTTTCCGCGGCGAGAAGAACACCAATTGGGAAGGCGGCTACCGCGTGCCTGCGCTGGTGCGCGGGGCCGGCCAGGTGCCGCCGCGCAGCGAGATCAATGATGTCTTCTCAGCCGAGGACTGGGCGGCCACGCTGGTTGCCGCCGCCGGCGAGCCCGACATCAAGGAGAAGCTGCTGCAGGGCTATGATGCCGCCGGCAAGACTTTCCGCGTGCATCTCGACGGCTACGATCAGCGTGATCTGCTCGCCGGCAAGGGTGCGTGCAAGCGGCGCGAGTTCTTCTATTGGACCGAAGACGGCAACTTGGCCGGCCTGCGCTATCTGCAGTGGAAGGCCGCGTTCCTTGAGCAGCGGGCGGAGGGATTGAACGTCTGGGCCGAACCGCTGATACAGTTGCGCCTGCCCAGAATATTCAACCTTCGCTCCGATCCGTTCGAGCGGGCCCAGCACGAGTCCGGCGACTACGTGCGCTGGTTCATCGATCACGCCTTCCTGCTTGTGCCAGCGCAAGCTATCGTGGCGCAGCACGTCGCGAGCTTCCGCGAATTCCCGCCGCGCCAACGGCCCGGCAACTTCTCGGTCGAACAAGCGATGGAGAAGCTACGGCTCCCGGCCTCGACGAACTAGGAGGCGATCATGCGGCCTTTCCTGCACTATCGCACGACCCGTCGCACTCTGATTTCGATCTTGACGCTGTTGCCTGCCTTGTCCAGTCCGCTTCTGACGGTCCCGGTATTGGCACAAACAACGTCTCAGAATCCGTTGCCTTCATGGAACGATGGGGCCGCGAAACAGGCGATCCTCGACTTCGTGCGCGTCACAACCGACACTGCGAGCCCCAACCACGTGCCAGCAGAGGATCGGATTGCCGTCTTTGATCAGGACGGCTCGCTCTGGGTCGAGCATCCGATGTACACGCAAGTGGTCTACTGTCTGGAGCGTGTCCCGGCAGTGGTCGAAAAAAAGCCGGAGCTCAAGGACGTCGCGCCATTCAAGACCGTGCTTTCGGGCGACCGGGAGGCGATCGCCAGGCTTTCCTTGCGGGACCTCGAGGAAATCCTCGCCGCAACGGCGACCGGCATGTCGGTCGAGGAGTTCAACGCCGAAGCCAAGAAGTGGATTGGAACCGCGCGGCATCCGCGCTGGAAGCGCCCCTATACCGAGCTCGTTTATCAGCCAATGCTCGAAGTCCTGCGATTCCTGCGCGACAACGGCTTCAAGACCTTTATCGTGACCGGTGGAGGGCAAGACTTCGTGCGTGTATACGCCCAACAGGTCTATGGCATCCCGCCTGAGCAGGTGGTCGGTACCGCGGGCGGAACGAAATATGGCTACGGCAAGGACGGCAAACCGTTCCTGACCAAGGAACCGAAGCTCATCCTGAACGACGACAACGCGGGCAAGCCAGAAGGGATTCACCTCATGATCGGGCGCCGGCCGTATGCGGCGTTCGGCAACTCGACGGGCGATCGCGAGATGCTGGAGAGGACCGGTGCAGGTACCGGTGCACGGCTGAAGATGCTGGTGCTGCATGACGATGCCGCCCGCGAATACGCCTACGGCCCGGCGCAAGGTCTGCCGGACACCAAGGTCGGCCCTTTCACTCCCGCGCTTTATGACGAGGCCAAGAAGGACGGCTGGACAGTGATCAGCATGAAAAACGATTGGAAGCGAGTGTTTCCGTTCGAGCACTAGCGCCGATTCTGAAGGGAGCGCGGCAGGCGATGAACCGGCTCAGCCGGCAACGCCGCGACAAACATTTTGCCGAATCTGCATAGCGTGGGACAGCATCAGAGGATTTGCTGGAATTCGCCCTTAGCCTGCAGCGGATAGCAATTCGTGGCGCGCAGCGACAACAGAGCAGATAAGAACCAGAGGCCACCGACGCGCGCCGCCACGTTGATGGCGATGGCAGTCCTCGTATCGGGTGGCGCTGCACTCCTGTTTGCCATCAACAGCGGTGTCATCCTGCCTGCAACTTTTCGTTCAAGCGAGGTGGCTCCTGCTGCCGTCTTTGTCGGCAGTGAAGCCTGCGCCGGGTGCCACCAGGCCGAAACCGCGTTATGGAAGGAGTCCCAGCACAAGCATGCCATGCAGCACGCCTCCGTCGCTTCCGTGCTTGGGAATTTCGATGATGCCAGTTTCGACTATTTCGGCGTCCATTCGCGGTTCTTCAAAAAGGAGAACAAATTCTTCGTTGAGACCGATGGTCCTGACGGCAAGCTCGCGACGTTTGAGATCAAATACACCTTCGGCATTGATCCGCTCCAGCAATATCTGGTCGAATTCCCGGATGGCCGCCTGCAGGCGCTCTCAATCGCCTGGGATAGCCGGCCGAAGGACAAGGGCGGTCAACGCTGGTTTCATCTCTACCCCAATGAGGAGATCAAGCACGACGACATGCTGCACTGGACCAAGCTCAATCAGAACTGGAATTTCATGTGTGCGGAGTGCCATTCAACCGGCGTCCGGAAGCACTACGACGCGGCCGAAGATCGCTTCCGCACGACGTGGACGGAGATCAGCGTCGGCTGCGAGGCATGCCACGGCAAAGGCTCGCGGCACGTCGATTGGGCCCACAGCCAGCGCAGTTGGTTTGGGAAAGACGATGACCCGCGCAAAGGGTTAGCCGTCTTGCTGAACGAGCGAGATGGCATTACTTGGCACCCCGATCCGAAGACCGGCAACCCGCAACGCAGCATCGCCCCTGCGGTGACACGCAAGGAGGTCGAGACCTGCGGATTGTGCCACGCCCGACGCGGTGAATTTTCCGAAGATTGGGTACCAGGACAACCATTGTCCGACACGCATGCCGTTTCCCTCCTTGCTGCTGGCCTGTATCACGCGGACGGGCAGATGCTCGACGAGGTGTACAATTACGGCCCGTTCAAGCAGAGCAAGATGTTCGCAGCCGGCGTGACCTGCAGCGATTGCCATGAACCCCATGCAGCCAAGCTCCGCGTTCCAGGCGATGGCGTTTGCCTGCAATGCCATGCCGCCGACAAATATGAAGTTGCCTCACATCATCGCCACGAAGGCGTTACGCCGGCCGTGGCTTGCGCGTCATGCCACATGCCCGTCAGCACCTACATGGTGGTCGACAAGCGGCACGACCACAGCCTTCGAATTCCGAGGCCAGATCTCTCCGTGAAGCTCGGCACCCCCAATGCCTGCAACAACTGTCATGGCGACAAATCCGCACAATGGGCGGCCGACGCCATCGAGCGCTGGCACGGGCCGGTCCGAAAAGGTTTTCAGAACTACGCCGAGGCCTTCCAGGCTTCCTGGAGCAGTCGCGCCGACGCTGCCACGCTGCTGGCTGTGGTGGCGGCCAGTCCCACCGCGCCGGTAATCGCGCGTGCGAGCGCGCTTAGCGAACTTCATTCGCGGGTCTCGCCCGCGAATATCGAGCTCGCGCGCAAGGGGTTGGCCGATCCCGATCCGATGGTGCGGGTCGCAGCGCTTGACATGCTCGACGGCCTTCCGGGCGACCGGATCTGGCCGCTGGTCTCGCCGCTTCTTGCCGATCCGAGCCGCGGCGTTCGTATCAGAGCGGTGTCGATCTTGGCCGCCGTCCCGACCGCAGCCCAGCCGCCGGCGGACCGTGCAGCCTTCGAGCGGGCCACTGCCGAGTTCATTGCGGCGCAGCGTCTCAACGCGGACCGCCCCGAAGCCCGATCGACCCTCGGAAACTTCTATGCGCGGCGCGGACTGGCAGCCGATGCAGAGAGCGAATACAAGGCAGCCCTGCGGCTCAGTCCGCAATATGCGCCTACAGCGATCAATCTGGCGGACCTTTATCGGCAGCTTGGCCGCGACGGCGACGGAGAAAGTGTTCTGAGAACAGCGATCACGTCATCACGCCAGGACGCCGGCTTGCACCACGCCCTCGGGCTCAACCTGACGCGGGAGAAACGGCCGAACGACGCGCTTGGCGAATTCCGCACAGCGAGCGAGCTCGAACCTGACCGGTCGCGCTACGCCTATGTCTACGCCGTGGCGCTACATTCGTCAGGCCGCATCGGTGACGCGATTGAGGTCTTGAAGGCGAACCTGGCCCGCCATCCGGACGATCGCGACTCGCTGTCTGCCCTCGTCTCGTTCAGCCGCGACTCCGGCAACATTGGTGCCGCCCTCGAATACGCCGAGCGTCTCTCTCGCCTTCTCCCGAATGACCGTGAATTAGCCCGCCTCACCGACGATCTTCGCGCACGTTTGAAGTGACTTGACAGTCTTTCCTGCCGATTTCGCATAGCGCTGCGGATTGCTTCTTTCAAAATCCTGCGCGCGTCTCGCCGGGCGCCAAAAGCCGCTCAGGTTGCGACGAGATTCTTCGTCGATCGACGCTGCCTTAACACGTCAGCATGACTTACCTAGCGCCACATCTCGCAAGTGGATCGCCTTGGGCTTGCTGACTCTCAAAGGTGATGCGCCCCGAGCACCGGTGCGTGTCTGCTTGTGATGCCTGCGGGACTCGCAATTCCATCCGCTTGAGGATTATTTCGCTCGGCCATATGATGGCAGCAGTGACCGGCCGCTGTCTAACCACGAAGCCGTCCTCGCCAACATCGAAACAAGTCTAGAGGCTACGCACGAACGATTGTTTGCGTTCTTGCGCATTCGCTCGATCTCGCAGACTCCGAACGAGAATTACAAACTGGAGCGACGATAACAACGATCGGAATGGCTGGAAGAACCAGGTGGGCCAACGAACAAGGAAGTGAGCCATGTCCACGTCTGGGTGTGCCGCCCGTTTGAACAGAATGCGTCGCATGCGGCAGACCGGACTGATGGTTTTGGTCGCTCCAATGCTGCTTGCCGGTTGCGAACGTGAGCCAGAAACAGCGGCTCCAGCAGTCCGTCCGGTTCGAACCATAACTGTTGAAAAGAGCAAAGCTGGAACACTACTCACGTTTACCGGCAGGATTGAAGCCGAGGACGAGGTTTCGCTTTCGTTCCGCATTGGTGGCCGACTTCTCGAGAACAACGGCAAGCTCGGAGATCGGGTGCAGCGCGGTCAGGTTGTTGCGCGCCTTGAATCGCAAAACGAGATGAACGGCCTGCGGCAGGCGCAGGCGGCCCTCGCAGCCGCCCAGGGGCAACTGGTTCAGGCCCGCAATCAATTCGAGCGTCAACAAACCCTCTTCGCGCAAGGCTGGACCACGAACGTCAACTTCGATCAGGCAAAACAAGCCCAGCAAACCGCTCAATCGCAGGTCGATGCGGCCGAGGCTCAACTCAAGATCGCGCATGATCAGGTGAGCTTCACCGAGCTCAAGGCTGACGCTCCCGGTGTTTTGACGGCAATGGGTCCCGCCGCGGGTGAAGTCGTCCAACCCGGACAAAGCATCGTCAGGGTTGCCCGCAAGGATGGCCGTGATGCCGTTTTCGACATCCCCGCCCAAGTCATCCGAACAGCGCCGAGCGATCCTGAAATCAGCGTGAGTCTGACCGACGATCGCGCGGTGACCGCGCAAGGCCGCATCCGCGAAGTCGCCCCGCAAGCCAATCCGGCAACACGAACCTTTGAAGTGAAGGTTGGCCTGACGGATCCCCCGCCGGCCATGCTTCTTGGCGCGACCGTGACCGGGCGCCTGCAAATGGAGGCCGTTCCAATCATTGAAATCCCGGCCACGGCGCTAACGAGAGTAAATCAACAGCCCGCCGTGTGGGTCGTCGATCCCTCCAAGAATACCGTATCATTGCGAAACATCGACGTGCTGCGCTTCAACCAGGCGCTGGTAGCAGTTTCCCAAGGAATCGACACCGGAGAAATCGTGGTCACGGCAGGCGTGCAAGCCCTGCACCCGGGCCAGAAGATTCGCATACTCGGGTCGGGGTCGTCATGAGATTCAATCTTTCCGAATGGGCGCTGAATCACCGCTCGTTCGTCGCTTATCTCATGATCATCGCTGTCGTTGCCGGCGTTCTATCCTATTTCCGTCTTGGGCGCAGCGAGGATCCTACCTTCATCATCAAGACGATGGTTGTTCAGGCCGCGTGGCCTGGAGCAACCTTCGAGGATACTCTCAAGCAAGTAACCGAACGACTTGAGCGCAGGCTGCAGGAAACGCCGCATCTCGACTTCCTGCGCAGCTATACCAAAGCCGGCATCACGACGATCTTCGTCAACTTGAAGGGCAGCACAAACGCGAAAGAGGTGGCCGACACCTGGTATCAGGTTCGCAAGAACGTCGGTGATATCAGGCATACGCTGCCAGCAGGCATCGTTGGGCCCGGCTTCAACGACGATTTCGGCGCTACGTTCGGGATCATCTACGGTTTTACGAGCGACGGGTTCACCCATCGCGAACTTCGCGATTACGTTGAAGACATCCGCTCGAAGCTGCTTCTTGTTCGTGACGTCTCGGAGATCGAACTGCTGGGTGCCCAGGACGAACGGATTTTCGTCGAGTTCTCGATAAAGGAACTCGCCGGCCTCGGCATCGACCGCTCGGCGCTCATCGCCGCCCTCCAGGCTCAAAACGTCGTACGTCCGGCCGGTACCATCCAGACCGGCGACGAGAGTCTGTCGCTGCAGGTTTCAGGTGCGTTTCGGACGGAGCAGGACGTCGCCAGCGTCAACTTCATCGCGGGCGGACGGACGCTCCGCCTGAGTGACATAGCGCAGGTGCGGCGCGGCTATTCCGACCCCCCGCAGCCCATGTTCCGCGTCAACGGCGAACCGGCGATCGGGCTTGCCATCGCCATGAGGGAGGGCGGAGATATTCTCGCCCTCGGCAGGAACATCAATCAGGCGATGGACCAGATCACGGCGGGCCTGCCGATAGGGATCCAGCCAATCCTCGTCGCCGATCAGGCCGTCACGGTCGATGGCGCGATCTCCGAGTTCATGACGTCGTTGTTGCAGGCGATTGCCATCATTCTCGTGATCAGCTTCATCAGTCTGGGCGTCCGCCCAGGGCTGATCATCGCGCTTTCGATTCCTTTGACGCTCGCCATCGTCTTTCCGATCATGCAGATGGCGGGCATTGACATGCAGAGGATATCGCTCGGCGCCCTCATCATCGCGCTGGCACTGCTCGTCGATGACGCGATGACCACCACCGACGCCACCCTCAACCGGCTAGCCGCGGGCGATGACAAGGTCGAAGCGGCGACATTCGCGTTCCGGACCTATGCATTCGCCATGCTCGCGGGAACGCTGGTAACCATCGCCGGATTTGTTCCCGTCGGCTTTGCCGCCAGCTCCGCGGGAGAGTACACGTTCTCGCTGTTTGCCGTCGTCAGCATCGCACTGCTCGTATCCTGGTTCGTGGCCGTCGTCTTCGCGCCACTGCTGGGCGTCGTCATTCTGAAACCGCCCCGGACCTCGCAAACCGCGAACCCCAGCAGAATCCTCTCTTGGTATCGAGGCTTCCTGACCGCCGCCATGCGGGCAAAATGGGTGACTATTCTTCTCACCGTGGCGCTCTTCGTTCTCTCCTATCTCTCCCTTCCGCTCATTCCCCGCCAATTCTTTCCGTCCTCCGATCGTCCGGAGCTTCTGGTCGATATCAGTCTGCCGCAAAATGCGTCGATCTATGCCAGCGAAGCGGCCGCGAAGCGCTTCGACGCGGCCTTGAAGGGCGATGCGGACGTAGCGCGCTGGAGTACCTATGTGGGACGCGGCGCCATTCGCTTCTATCTGCCGCTCAATGTCCAGTTGGCGAACGACTTTTTCACGCAAGTGGTGATCGTTGCGAAGGATGTCGCCGCGCGCGAGCGCCTTCGCGTCAAGCTTGAAAAATTCCTCGCCAATGAATTCCCGAGCGCGATTTCCCGGATCTCTCCGCTCGAACTCGGCCCGCCGGTCGGCTGGCCTGTGCAATATCGTGTAAGCGGCCCCGACATTGACCAGGTGCGGGACATCTCGCTGAAGCTTGCCCAGATCGTCGCGACCAACCCGCAAGCCGAGCAGGTCAATTTCGACTGGATCGGGCCGGCGCGTCAGCTCCGCATCCGTGTCGACCAGGACGAGGCGCGATCGCTGGGTCTGAGCTCGCAAGCCGTGGCGGGCGTCCTGAACACCGTGATTTCAGGCACGCCTGTCACACAGGTTCGCGACGACATCTATCTTGTCGATGTTCTGGTGCGAGCTACCGACGAACAGCGCGTCTCGCTGGCGAACCTGAGCACCTTGCAAGTGCCGCTGCCTAACGGGCGAACAGTTCCGCTCAACCAGTTCGCTACATTCGAATACAAGCAGGAATATCCATTGGTCTGGCGGCGCGATCGCGTACCTACGCTCACGGTGCAGGCCGATGTGGCGCCCGGGGCGCTTCCGGAAACCGTGATCAATGCGCTTGCGCCGGCGGTCGATACGCTCGCAAAAAACCTTCCCCGCGCTTATCGCATCGTCATGGGCGGAACCGTTGAAGAAAGCAAGTATTCGCAAGCTTCCGTCATCGCTGTTGTTCCGGTGATGCTGCTGCTGATGTTCACGGTCCTCATGGCCGAGCTGCAAAGCTTTCGGCGGCTATTCCTGGTCCTCAGCGTCGCGCCTCTCGGCTTGATCGGCGTTGTCGCGGCGCTTCTCGTGTCGCGCAGGCCGCTCGGCTTCGTCGCCATTCTTGGCATTCTGGCTTTGATCGGCATGATTACCAAGAACGCCGTGATCCTGATTGGCCAAATCGAAGCCGAACGCGCACGGGGAGAGAACGTCTGGTCAGCCGCAATCAATGCCAGCAGCTCTCGCTTCCGCCCAATCATGTTGACCGCCGTATCGACCGTTCTCGGCATGATCCCGATCGCTCCAACGGTGTTCTGGGGACCAATGGCCTTCGCGATCATGGGAGGATTGCTGGTCGCGACGATACTTACGCTTATCTTCCTTCCTACCTTGTATGTAGCTTGGTTCAAGGGAACTGAAAAATCAGCCGATCCGCAGAAGCCGGCGGGGATCGGCATTCCGAGGATCAACTCATAACACTGGGTTGCTGACAGTCGGGGTTGCTGACAATGGCGCCAAATCAGCCCGCAGTGAAACGACCGAGCGGTTTCCTTTGGCTATCGGTGCTCCTCACATTTATCTGGTTCGCGGCGAACTCGTCCTTCGCCGTTGGCGCGCTCGCGACCGGCGCGCTGATTTCCGTCGTTCTGGCCTACATGTTCACGCGCAAACCGGGCGCGTGGCGAGACGTCCGCTTATCCCCAGGGCGCCTCTATCACTTCGTTCTCTACACGGGCGTCTTTCTGGTCGAGCTCGTCCGTGCGAACATCAACATGATGCGCTACGTTTATGCCCCACGCATCAATATCGACCCCGGCATCGTCAGGATCAGAACGAGACTCAAGACTCCGGTTGGACGTCTTGCGCTTGCCAACTCCATCGCGCTGACGCCCGGATCACTCGTTATCGACATCGACGGCGACAGCCTCTTCGTCCATTGGCTCGACGTCAAAACAACAGATCCGGACGAAGCGACCCGCGCCATTGCCGGTGCGTTCGAAGAACATCTGAGGAAGACCTTTGGCTGATGCAATCCTCACCGCCGCGGCGGTTCTGATCTTTCTCGGGGTCGCGTTCGGCGTGCTGCGTCTGGTTCTCGGACAGACCACGATAGACCGGGTTGCGGCGATCGATATGCTGACCGTCGTTTCGATTTCCCTCATTGCGCTTTACGCGCACGTGGCCGGCCGCTCCATCTATCTGGATGTCGCCCTGGTTTACGGTGTTCTGAGCTTTCTGGCCGTCCTGGCGATTGCACGCTATCTCGAGCGAGGTCTTTGACAGCATGCTTGATCTCTTCGTCTACCTGTTGTGCGGCAGCATTCTTGTGAGCGGTATTCTAGCCGTGTGCCTGGACAGCACCCTGGCGGCGGCGGTCAGCGGCGGACTGGCGAGCCTGTTCGCAGCGGTTTGCTACGTCCTGCTGGGCGCGCCGGATGTCGCGATGACGGAGGCGTCGATCGGGTCCGGCCTGTCGGTGCTCATTTTCCTCTATGCGATCCGCAGGACAACAGAGAGAGCACCATGATGGCTCTGATCGGAAGCGTCCTGGTCCTGCTCGGCGCAATCTTCCACTTTTCAGCAGGGCTCGGCATGTTGCGGATGCCCGATGTCTATACGCGCATGCAAGCGGGCACGAAAGCCTCCACGCTCGGCAACACCTTGGTGCTCGCGGGCCTGGCTATCTATCACCCGGGCTGGAGCCTCAAGCTTTTGATCATCGTCTACTTCGTGCTGACGACGAATCCCGTCTCCTCGCATGCGCTGGCTCGGGCCGCGCACAGCATCCGGATTCCGATGGCAGGTGATACAGGTATAGATGCGCTGCGTGACGCACGACAGAAAGCGGGAAGCGGCACATGATCCGGCGCCTCTCTATCATCGTCGCCATTGTCGCGTTCGGGCTGGTCTTTGCAAGTCTTGTCATCGGCCATACCGAACAGCAATCACTGCTGCCCCTGGCGGAAAGCTACATCAGGCTCGTGCCGCAGGAGTTGGGCGCGGCGAACGTCATCACCGGCATATTGCTGACCTACCGCGCGTTTGACACTCTCGGAGAGGTCGCCGTTTTATTCATGGTGGCGGCGGGCGTCGGCCTCGTGCTCGGTGGGGAACGCCCGCCGCGCAGCGGGCCCCTCGAGGATCGCTTTGAGGGAGCCCAGCCACCGTCGGAGATCGTGCAGACTGGCACCCAGATCCTCGTTCCGCTCATTTCCATCTTCGCAGCCTATATCATCATGAACGGGCACCTGACTGCAGGCGGCGGTTTTCAGGGCGGCGCCGTCATAGCTTCCGGCGTTCTGCTGATGCTGCTGACCTATCCGCAATACCGGCCCAATCCCGAATTCCTTGGCATCACCGAGTCCGTGGCAGGCGCTTTGTTTGTGTTGACGGGCATCGCGGGACTAATCGCCGCGGGCGGGTTCCTGGACAACCGGATCCTCCCGCTTGGGCAGTTCGGCGCCTTCTTCAGCGCCGGTACCATTCCGATCCTGTCGGCGCTTCTGGGCATCAAGGTGGGCTGCGAGCTGAGCGTCATTCTCGAAAGGTTCCGG
Organism: Bradyrhizobium sp. 31Argb; assembly: GCF_043638955.1. Lineage (NCBI taxonomy): Bacteria > Pseudomonadati > Pseudomonadota > Alphaproteobacteria > Hyphomicrobiales > Nitrobacteraceae > Bradyrhizobium > Bradyrhizobium sp. 31Argb. The sequence continues at coordinate 12,033 of NZ_JBEGDB010000038.1, forward strand.
CCCTGACGCCTCATACGAAGGAAACCGTCCGATGATCTCGAGCATCGTTCTGACAACGGGCCTTCTCCTGATCCTGATCGGACTTTGGGGCATGCTCACACACCGCAACATCCTGCGGATCGTCATCGGATTTTCCCTGATGGGAACCGGCACCCACATCGTCATCGTTGCAATCGGCTATGTGGCGAATGGCACGGCGCCGATCATCGACCACGCGCTGAGTTTGTCGGAAGCGGCCTCACGCGCAGTCGATCCGATACCATCTGCACTCGCCGTCACCGCCATCGTCATTGGTATGGCCGTGACGGCGGTTATGCTGGCCTATGCGATCCGGCTCTATGAGGCCAAAAGAACGCTGTCAATCGACGCCTTCACGGAGTCGAAATGGTAGAGAGCCTCCTCCACCCGCTCAACATTTTCATTGTGGGCCTGGGTGGCGGCTTCCTGATCCCACTCTTCTATCGTCTCGGCAAATCCTGGGTAGCCGCCGCCTTTGTCCTTGCGCTCGCGGCGATGACGCTGATCTCAGGCTACGCGCTGTTCGTCCTTCTGAACGGCGCCGCCCCCATTGAGATCCTGACCGGAGGCGCGAAGCCGCCTTATGCGATCAATCTGCGCATGGGGCTCGCCGAAAGTATCTTCGCCTTCGGCGTCAATCTCGTCGCGCTTTTCGGCGCCGCCTATGTCGTGCGCGAAGGGTACGGGACACTGCTGCTTTACCTGCTGCTGGTCATGGGCATCCAGGGCATGGTGATGACTCGCGACCTCTTCAATCTGTTCGTATTCCTGGAGATCGTCTCGATCGCAACCTATGCATTGCTCGGCCTGCGGGACGCGCCCGAGGCTTTGTCGGCGACGTTCAAGTTTCTCATGGCAACGGTCCTGGCCTCGACCTTCTTCCTGATCGGCACCTTGCTGCTCTATGCCGCCACTGGCATCCTGAACATCGACGAACTGATCGCAAACCGCAGCTCGATCACAGGCCCGATCGGCTTCGCCGCACTCATCTTCCTGCTGGCGTGCCTGCTGCTGGAGCTGAAGCCCTTCCCCGCGAACGGCTGGGGCCTCGATGTCTATGAGACCGCGCGCAGCGACGTTGCCGCGATGATCTCGGGCGGTGTTTCGGCGGGCGTCTTTTTCGGCCTGCTCAAGTTGCTGCCGCTGTTCGAGGACCAGCTCGAACTCATCGCCGTCCTGGGGGCGATTACGTTCGTCTTCTCAAACCTCATCGGTCTCCAGCAGACGAAAGCGCAGCGCCTTCTCGGCTATTCTTCGATCGGCCAGATGGCGCTGCTGACGATCGCCGCGCCCCTGCTCTACCAACTCAAGGCCGACGACGCGATGTTCTTGGTGGTGGGCGGGCTATTCATCAATCACCTGTTCGCCAAAGTCGGGCTGTTCTGGTTGGCCGGTTACGTGGGCAAGGAACGCCTGCAAGATTGGGCGATCCTGGCCCGACGCCCGGGAGCGATCCCGGTGTTCGGCATACTGATCGTCGCGATCTCCGGATTGCCGCCGTTCCCGGGATTCTGGGCGAAATGGCAGCTCATCATGACCTTGGCAGCCGGCGATCTCTACGTCTGGATCGCCATTGTCCTGGTCGGCTCGCTTCTGGAAGCGGCCTACATGTTCCGCTGGTTCAGCTTGGCTCTTCACTCTCCCGCCGAGATAGACGCAGAGCCGCAGGGCCAGAGTGATCTGTTTCCGATCTTCGGAATGGCTCTTCTTCTTGTCGCGAGCGGGTACCTCGCCGGCGAGCTTGCCGGCCTTGCCGCTCCGTGGGCGTACATGCCGCTTGCTGCAGGACTTGTATTGTACATGCTGGCTCGCCTGCCGAGCGGCATGCAATGTTTGATCGTGCTCGTTCTGGTGTCCGCTGGTGGCACCTGGCTCATTCTCAGCTTGTCCGGCATCAACTTTCTGTTCGCGATGCTCCTTCTCGTTGGCGGCCTTGTCGTGTCGATCGCCTGCCTCGCCCGCACGGATCCCCGTCCCGGCTTCTATCCGCTGCTTGCCGTCATGCTGCTGTCGTTGCCGGCGCTGCCGCGCGCCATGACCAGCCTCGAATTCATTTTCATCTGGGAACTGATCACGCTGTCCTCCTATTTCCTGATCCTGCGAAGGACCGAGGCCGCGTCACATGCACTACAATATCTGCTGTTCTCGCTGGCCGCGGCCTTCTTCCTGCTGTGCGCGTTCGCTGTACTACAGGCGCAGACCGACAGCGTGTCGCTGTCGGCGCTGCGCGTCGCGGGTCCGGATAGCGCGCCGGTCTTTGTGCTGTTGGCCATCGGCCTGCTGATCAAGGCCGGCGCCGTCGGCGTCCACGTCTGGCTACCGGGCGCCTACGCGGAAGCCGATGACGACGTGTCCGCCCTGCTCTCGGCCGTCATCAGCAAGGTGTCAATCTTCGGGCTGCTGGTCGGGACCTATGTCGCGATCCGCTCCGAAGTTAGCTTGAATCTCGCACTTGTCATGGGCTGGATCGGCATGCTGACCACGCTGGCCGGCGCAATGCTTGCGGCGCGCCAGGACGACCTGAAGCGCATGCTGGCCTATTCCAGCATGAGCCAGCTTGGCTACATCGTGGCAGCGATCGCACTGATGAGCCATCTTGGCTGGGTGACGGCACTGTATCTCGTTGCCAACCATCTCCTGGTGAAAGGCATCCTGTTCCTCGTCGCTGCCGCGATCATCCTGCGAACGGGGAAGCGGCTGATTGTCGAACTCGGCGGACTTGCCGGTGTCATGCCCGTCACATTCACAACGGCTGCGATCGCGATTGTCGCGATGTCCGGTCTGCCGCCACTCGCCGGCTTCGGCGGCAAATGGCTGCTGCTGAGCGCAATGATTGAGAAGGGCTGGTACGGGCCGGCGCTGATGACTCTGCTGGCGACCTTTGTCGGCTTTGTGTACATGGCACGCTTCATCCAGGCGATCTTTCTCGGCCCCCGCAAGGCTGCGCATGACGCCCTGACAGAGGCGCCGATCACCCTGCTGATACCGCAGATTCTGCTGGTCGCCGGCATTTTCCTGATGTCGTTCTTCCCGAAGCTGTTGATCGCCCCGATCTCCGAAGCGATCGACCCGCAATTTGCATCGACGCTGGTGTGGCAAGGCATGTCGCTGGAGATGATTTACGGCTACTGGAATCCGGTGCCTGTCATGGCGTTTGCGGTGATCGTGTCTGCAATATTGCTCGGGTTGTTCTGGTTGCTGCTACGAAGCGGCTGGTGGGCTGCCATTGCGCGCGTCGAAATCGGTGGCATGCGATCGAGCCTTTACCAAGGCCTCAAGACTGTCTTCACAATGCTGACGCCTCCATGGGCCCAGGGGCTGTGGGGCGGACTGGCCACCGCCACCACGGCGTCTGCGGAACGGATCCGAATGCTCTACACGGGCAACGGCCTGACCTATAACCTCTACATTCTGTATTACTTTCTTGCTCTGTACATCGCTGGCGGCGGCCTTCGCCACTTGTGGCCGACGGATTAGCTAAGGCGACTCTTTCCGGCTCGCCAGCGCCAATATCGCAAGAATAGGTGGTTGCGAGGCGCGCAGCACCCCGTTCCTGCGATTGATCGAAAGCAGGCCAGGCGAATACACGAGCACGCAGGAGATTGCCGGTTACGCCAAACATTGACTCGATCGCAACAGGCTCGTTTCCACGAAAGACTGGCTTGCGCTTCTCTCGCTGAGCCGCCCGACCCTCTGCATAATCTTGACTGGCATAACATCGATCCGCCGCCCGCTGAGCACGTTCGAGAACTGCCGCTCCGTCGCGCCGAGCAAGTTCCTGGAATGCGATCCGCGCTGCGGCCAGACTAAGCGGTGCACCAGACAACAAATCTCCTACCGCCGCGATACGCAATCGACGCCATTAATGCCTGCCGTCCAGTTAGGCCGATATCATTCTATTTCGAGTATCCGGCTCATCCCAGCGGCGCTCCGTTGCAACTGTAACAGAGAACGCGGCGTTAGTTGTTGGCGCGACAAATATGTCGCCACGGTGACAAAACGCTAAACGCCGAAATCGCATCGTAACAAAGCCTATGTGCTGCCCTGCCCAATTGGAACAGCAGACAGGTAAGAGATGACACGAAGGCGATACGCACGACGTCCGCTGGTCGACCGGACCGATTACAGCGATCGCGAAGCCAGGGTGTGCTGTGGGCGTGACGCCCTGCGCCGCCCTCGCGCGCCAGAGCTCTACAGCCTGCCACGTCAGATTTCTCGTCTTGGAAACTAGGCGGTGGCTTTATTGTTGCGGCTGTTTGCCCTGGTGGCGTTTGCGCTTCTGCCTGGAATCGCAATCCAGTTGTACAATGAGTTTGACCTCCGTTTCTCGCACCAAATGGAAGTGCAAGAGCTGGCGCTTGGTCTTGCCAAGCTCGCCGCCGCCGAGCAGCAGCAGATCATCCAAGGAATTCGCCAGGCATTGATTGCGCTCTCGGAACTTCCGGCGGTAAAGGCGAAGGACGCCCGCGGATGCGAGGCTTACCTCTCCAGAATCAAGGAGCGCTATCCGGGGTTCATTAATTTTATCGTGGTCGACATGAACGGAGATTCTTTCTGCGACTCGACCAGCGACTATAAGCCATCGACCGCCGCCGGGCGCGCCTACTTCGCCAACGTCCTGAAAACCGGCAAGTTTACGGTCGGAGAGTTCGCGCACGGCCGAGCGACCGGCCGCAACGTCCTCCACTTTGCGCTGCCATTCTACGACGACGATGGCCACATGGGCGGCGTCGTAATAGCCGCCCTCAGCCTCGATTGGCTGGCTCATTATCTCGCGCAGAAGGGGCCGCCCCCCGGCGCCGCCCTCGCCATTAGAGACCGCAACGGCACGTATCTCGCACGCTATCCTGGTAACGACCAGTTCGTCGGCCGGAGGATACCCGGTGACCATTACTTGCACTCGGATCACTCGGGCACAACAACCGCGCGCGACATTGACGGCGTGGAGCGGATCGTAGGCTACACAGCGCTGCAAGCAGACGCCGGAGAGATTTTTGTCACCTTCGGCGTCGACAAGACGCTGGCCTTCAGTCAGATCCAACGTCGTACGCGGCTAGGCATCCTCCTGATTGTCCTGGGCACGTCGGTCGTATTGGCCTTGACCTGGTTTGGTGCCCGTCGGTTCATCCAGCATCCGCTGGGACAAATGGTTGATGCGGCCAACCAATGGCGACTTGGCGACTACGCGGGCCGAGTGCATATCCGGGACAAAGGATCAGAGATTACCCGGGTCGCCGACGCATTCAACACCATGGCCGATGCGCTCGCGAACCGCGAACATGAGCTGCACGATGCCAAGGAGAAAGCCGAGCAGGCAGCGGCTCGGATCACGACGATATTCGAGAGCACGACCGACTGCGTCCTTATCGTCGATACGGAATGGTACATCACTTATCTGAACGAGAGGGCAAAGGCGCAGCTCGCTGTAGGATATGACCTCATCGGTATGAATCTGTGTGAGATCTTTCCGGATTGGACCGACAAGAACCTCTCGGCCCGAGCACATACGGCGATGTCGGAACAGAACTCCGCGTCTGTCGAAACGTTCTTTCGAGATGTCTGGTACGCGGTCAATGCATTCCCGTCCGGCGAAGGCATCGTCATCCTGTTTCGAGACATCACCGAACAGAAGCACGCCGTCGAGGCACGGCGCTTGATGGAAGAACAACTCCATCAGAGCCAAAAGATGGAGGCTGTCGGCCAGCTCACGGGGGGCGTTGCCCACGACTTCAACAATTTGCTGATGGTGATTTCGGGCAATCTCGAACTTATCGAGGGCCGTACGGCAGACGACGAATGCGTCCGGAGACTCGCCGTAGCGGCGCGGAAAGCCGCCGACCGGGGTGCGAGCCTGACCGCGCAGCTTCTCGCCTTTTCCCGACGGCAGAAGCTGAACCCGAAGACCATTCACATAGACGCTCTCATTCGGGATTTTCAGGGACTAATCCTTCGCGCACTCGGAGACAGGTGCAAGATCAACCTTGTCGCAGACGATCAACTGTGGCCATGCCATCTTGACCCGGCACAACTGGAGACAGCGCTCCTCAACCTGGCCCTGAACGCGCGCGACGCCATGCCGGACGGCGGCAGACTGGAGATCGAGGCACGAAATATAACCCTCCACGAAGACGCCATTGCCGGTGTCGCGTCCGGATCGTACGTCAAGCTCTCCGTCACCGACACTGGCTGCGGCATGCCGCAAGACACGCTGGATCGGGCGTTCGAACCGTTTTTCACCACGAAGGAGGTCGGCAAAGGAACCGGGCTCGGCCGCAGCATGGTTTATGGGTTCGTCCGGCAATCCGGCGGCCATGTCGCCATCGAAAGCACAGTCGGAATGGGAACCACGGTCAGTCTCTATCTGCCCAGATCCGGCCAAGCGTCCGATGTGGGGAGGGATATTACCCAACTCCCGGACATAGCGGCAGGGTCAGGCAGGGTTCTCATGGTCGAAGATGATCACGATGTCAGGGACGTCACGTCAGCAATACTGAGAGAGCTCGGCTATGAAGTCCTCTGTGCCCAGGATGGCGCCGACGCCATCCGGATTCTGAGGGATAACAAGAGCCTCGATCTGCTATTCAGCGATATCATGATGCCGGGAGGCATCAGCGGTGTTGAACTGGCTCGCGAAGCGAAGCAGCTCTGCAACGGCATCAAGATTTTGCTCACTTCAGGCAATGCGGCAGACGCGTTGTCGCGCCATGGGGCAGAGGGCGAGTTTCCCGTTCTCGGCAAGCCCTTCCGGCGCGCGGAGCTGGCGCAATATCTGCAGGTGGTTATGGGCACTGCCTGAAATCATCTCCGGCTGGGAACGTTTCAACGCAATGCACGGGAGTGAACTCCTAGAACATTTTCGGTTCTGATTGAATCAGAACCGAAGCTCTAGATTCTTGTTTTGACGCGTTTTCTTCGCGCGAACCGGTGTCCACTTCGCTCGAAAACGCTCTAGCGGCGCCGCCTCACTCCCGCTCCGAATCCTTCCGCATCAACCTTGTCGTGTAGCTGTATCGATCGGCCGGGTGAATGCTGAGCGATACTTCAGCCATCTCGTTCGAGCTGAAAAGATATTGACGCCGGATCGCAAGCGCGTGCGCGCCCGGCGTGGCCTTCAGAGGCTCTGCCATGTCATGGGACACGCCGACCGCACGGATATCCTGACGAATTTCGCTGAATCGCCGGCCGGATATCTTTTCCACCAGCGTGCCGAAGATGTCGCGATGGCCATCCATCCTCGATCGAACCTCGCGTGCAAAAGCGTCGTCGATGTAGACATCTGTCCAGCAGATCGGGGTCTTCGTTGCATCGCCGGGGATCATGCGGAGGCTCGATATGCGCAGCCAGCGACGCCCGGGCCGGCATCCGAGATCCCGTGCCAGCGCATCATCGGCGACGACCTCGGCAACCCGCTGGACGTGACGTTCGGTTTCGACGCCGAACCGCTGCACGGCCTCTATGGATTCGAGCGCCTGGGTGAATCCGCCACCGCTGCGTTGCGGCGTCAGCGCTTCGACGCGCGTGCCAGCGTTCCTCTTGCGGCTGACGAGGCCTGACGCCTGAAGTTCGCGCATCGCGGCACGCACCGTCGAGCGACTCACGGCAAACTGTTCGGCCAGCTCGAACTCGTTGGGCAGAACCGAACCTATGGGATGTCGACCGCCGGCGATTGCCTCCGTGAGCAGGCGAGCAACGTAAGCGTACCGCGTTTCCACACCTGCCTCCGTTCTATCCGGTCAATGGAAGCCCAATGGGAGTGGGATTCGTCAAGAAAGGATGTTGACTCATCCTTTATGTCCGTACATATTAATATGTACGAACATAATATAACACAATGATCCAAGGGGGTCGACGGATGGGCAGCACAGTTTTCGATTCGGCTTTGTTTCGCGACATGTTCGGGACTGCCGAAATGCGAGCGGTCTTTGCCGACGATGCGCTTATCGCGCGCTATATCGAAGCCGAAGTCGCACTTGCCCGTGCCCAGGCCCGATTGGGCGTGGTGCCCAAAGCCGCCGCCGACGCCATCGAGGCGGCTGCGCACTCCATCAAGTTCGACGTCGAAAAGCTGCGCCACGAAACCGAGATCGTCGGCTACCCCATCCTTCCGCTTGTGCATCAGCTTTCGGAAGCTGCGGGTGAAGCTGGTCGTTACGTTCATTGGGGGGCGACGACCCAGGACATCATGGACACGGCCAACGTTCTGCAGATCCGGGCAGCGCTTCAAATCGTTGCGCGAGACCTGCGCGAGGTCCGTGACATCCTGGCGACGATGGCACGGAAATACCGCGACACGCCGATGGCCGGGCGAACCCATCTCCAGCAAGCGCTTCCAGTGACGTTCGGTTACAAGGCCGCGGTCTGGCTGTCCTCCATCGACCGGCATATCGAGCGTGTCGATCAGGCGCTGCCGCGCATCCTCCTTGGCGAATTCTCCGGGGCAGCCGGCACGCTCGCCTCTGTCGGCGCCGCCGGCCTCGAAATGCAGAAACTGTTCTGCGAAGAGCTGGGACTGCATCAGCCGTCGATCACATGGCACGTCGCCCGGGATGGCATCGCCGAGTCGGTGACTCTGCTGGGCCTTATCACCGGCACGTTGGGGAAGATCGCGACCGACGTGATGCTGATGTCGGCGTCGGAATTCGGCGAAGTCTCCGAGCCGTTCGTGCCTGGGCGCGGCGCCTCGTCGACGATGCCACAGAAGCGCAATCCCATCTCCAGCGAGCTGATGCTCGCGGCGGCGAAGGCCGTGCGGCAGCACGTCGCCGCGATGCTGGACGGCATGATCCACGATTTCGAGCGGGCGACCGGCCCCTGGCATCTCGAATGGGTGTCCCTGCCGGAAAGCTTCCTGCTGACGGCCTCGTCGCTGGCCAACGCCAGGTTCATGCTCGCCGGCCTCGTCGTCCATGAGCGGCGAATGCTGGACAATCTCGATCTCACCCAAGGCCTCATCGTTGCGGAGGCTGTGATGATGGCCTCCGCGCCAAAGCTCGGACGGCAAAAAGCGCACGACGTCGTCTATGACGCCTGCCGCAAGGCCATCGAAGGCGGCGGACAACTCGCCGACATTCTGGCGGACGTGCCGGAGATTGCCGAGGCCCTCGGTGGCAAGGATGCGATCCGGCGTCATTGCGATCCCGCGAACTATTTGGGCCTGTGCGGCCCGATGGTCGATCGCGTTTTGGAGATGTCAGGCGCGAATGCCGCTCGCGGCGGCTGACATCGCCGGCGCGCCGCAGCCGATCTCGCCAATGCGCCGCAGAGCGCCGCTTCAGCCCAACAGATGACCCAGGAGGACACCATGGCCGCCATGGCGACAACGCAGCGCGAGGACATCGCTCTCGAACAGACCGTCAAGCCAACGAAGAAAGCCCTGTGGAAGAACCTCGGTCTCCAGGTTTCCGTCAGCATGATTCTCGGAATCATCGTTGGTCTTGTGTGGCCCGAATTCGGCGCTTCTCTGAAGATTCTCGGTGATATCTTCCTGCGGCTGATCAAGACGGCGGTCGCGCCGCTGGTTTTTCTCACGGTCGTCGTCGGTGTCGTCGCGGCCGGAGACATCAAACGGGTAGGCAAGGTCGGGCTGATCGCCATGATCTACTTCGAGATCGTCTCGACGATTGCGCTGGCGCTTGGCCTGCTGTTCGGAAACCTCGTCGGGGTCGGCAAGAACCTCGATCATGTCACTGCGCCGGCGACAGCAGCCAAAGGCGCCGCAGCCGCGACGAAGGCCGCGGCAACCTCGCACACGACATTCGACCAGTTCCTGCTCAACGTCTTCCCGGACAATTTCGTCGGGGCCTTCGCGCGCGGCGAGTTGCTTCAGGTTCTCGTCATCGCCTTGATCTTCGGCTTCGGGCTGATGGCGCTCTCGCCGGAGAAGCGCGCACCCATCGAGAGCGGACTGAACACGATCTCGACCGCGTTCTTCGAGTTCATCCACATCATCATGGCCCTGGCGCCGATTGGAACGTTCGGCGCCGTCGCCTACGCCGTCGGCTCCAATGGAACAGCCGTGCTGGTTTCGCTCGCATACTTCGTGCTGACGTTCTACGCCTTGGTTATCCTGTTCATTGTGGTGGTCCTCGGCGCAGTCTGCGCCATGTTCAGCATCAATATCTTCCGGCTGCTGCGTTACATCCGCGACGAAATCATCATCATGCTGGGCACCGCCTCCTCGGAAAGCGTGTTGCCACGCCTGCTGGAGAAGCTGCCGGCGTATGGGGCCTCGAAGCAGACGGTCGGGCTCGTCCTGCCGACCGGATACGCCTTCAATCTCGACGGCACCTCCCTGTTCATGTCGATGGGCGTGATCTTTCTGGCCAATGCCTATGGCGTGCCGCTAAGCTGGGAGCAGGAAATCGGAATTCTCGCGATCATGCTTCTGACATCGAAGGGAGCGGCCACGGTCTCAGGTGGTTCCTTCGTCGTCTTCGCCGCGACCGTGACGGCATCCGGAATTCTGCCGGTCGACGGCCTCGCGCTGATCTTCGGCGTCTACCGCTTTCTCTCGATCGCGCTTGCGACGTGCAACGTCATCGGCAACACGGTGGCAACGGTGGTCGTCGCGAAGCTGGCCGGAGAGTTCGACGAGACCGCCTGCAAGCGCGTCGAAACTCCCTAGAGCGTGATGACTTTTCTTCGAATCGTCATCCCGCTCTAGCTTTTTGCTTGAGCATGATCTTTTTCGGAAAACCGGTCTCCACTTTTCCGGATCATGCTCTAGTTTCAACTTACTGCGGCGGAATTGATTGCCGGTTTCGATCTCCACGGGAGGACAGCCAACGTGGTCCAGTCACGCATCGAACATGACGCATTTGGCGCCATCGAAGTGCCAGCTGATCGCTATTGGGGCGCGCAGACGCAGCGCGCGCTCGGGGTATTTGAAGTCGGCGACGAGCGTTTTCCGGTGTGTCTGTTTCGCGCTTTCGCCCTGCAGAAGATCGCGGCGGCCCGTGCCAACGTTCGGCTTGGCGCGCTTGATCGGGCTATCGGCGGGCCGATCGAGCTGGCTGCCGTGGAATTGCGGGAGGGCCGCTTCGACGATCATTTTCCATTGACGATCTGGCAGACTGGTTCTGGCACGCAGACCAATATGAACGTCAACGAGGTCATTGCCAACCGCGCCAACGAAATGCTGGGTCAGCCACTCGGCGCGAAGGCACCGATCCATCCCAACGATCACGTCAATTGCTCGCAGTCGTCCAACGACAGCTTTCCGACGGTGATGCACATTGTCACCTCGCTGGAGATACGCGACCGCTTGCTGCCGGCTTTGAAAACGCTGCGCGACGAACTCGCGGCGAAGGCCGTATCCTTTTCCGACGTCGTGAAGATCGGACGCACGCATTTGATGGATGCGGTTCCCATGACGATGGGGCAAGCTTTTCAGGCCTTCTACACGCAGATCGATAATTGCATCGCTCGGATCGAAGACGCGTTGCCTCGCCTCCATGTCGTCGTGCAGGGCGGGACCGCGGTCGGATCCGGTCTCAACGCGGCGGCCGGCTTCGATCTGGCGTTCTGCGATGAACTGAGCGCATTGAGCGGCCTGGCCTTCACGTCCAATCCGAGCAAGTTTGAGGGGATGGGCGCACACGACACCCTGGTTGAAGTTTCCGGGACGCTCAACACGCTTGCGGTCTGTCTTCTCAAAGTCGCAAACGACATCCGGTTTCTGGGTTCAGGCCCGCGCTGCGGCCTGGGTGAGCTCGTCATCCCGCATGACGGGCTGACCTCGTCCATCATGCCGGGCAAGCGCAACCCGACCATCGCCGAAGTAGTGACGCAGGCCGCATTTCAGGTGATCGGCAATCACGCGACCGTCACGGCAGCGGGCGCGTCTGGTAACTTCGAGCTCAACGTCGCCAAACCCGTGCTGATCTACAACATCCTGCAGTCGATCCGGATTCTCGCGGACAGCAGCCGAACCTTTGCGGTGCGTCTCATTCATGAGCTGGACATCGACCGGCAGCAGCTTGATTTGAACGTGTCGAACGCCCTTCTGCTCGCGACCGCTCTGAATCCAATCCTCGGTTACGACAAGGTCGCGAAGATCACCGCCAAGGCGTTGAGCGAGTCCACGACACCGCGCGAATCTGCGCTGGCACTCGGTTTTGTTAGCGCCGAGGACTATGATCGTCACGTCGATCCGCATCTCATGGCGGGGATCAGAAACAGAGACCGATAGCAGCGATTCTAATTCCAATGCGAACGATGAGCGCGATTCTGTCCCGCAGGCGGGCGCATCCAGCTAACCATCGCGCCCGATTTTTTTGTGAAGTTTGTGCTACGTCAGAATCACGACGCCGCCGGGCAGCGTCCGCACTTTCGCGCCCAGGACGCTTCGAACATAGGAAACCACCTCTTCGATACGCGCCAGTTCGATCCGAACCGTGACACGGCGGTGACCAAGATCGGTGTTCAGGAGAACGATCCTTCCGCGCCAATAGCGGTTGACCTCATCGAGCACTTGGGCCAGCGGCTCATCGCGGAAGATCAACAATCCTCGTTTCCAGGCCATAATCATTGCCGGATCAACGACGGCAACGGGGCTGACGAGCTGGGGGGAGTAGGCGAGTTGTTCGCCCGCTCGAAGCGTTGCGGTACGGCCACCACATTCGACCTGCACGGAGCCGCTGAGACAAGTGACATGCACCGCGCCGGCATCATTGCGCAGATTAGCTTGCGCTCTTGCCGCAAACACGCGCCCGTCGGCGGCGATTGTGGTCAGGGACTTCGATGCGTTTTGTGCAGCGACGATCGCCGCCTCGCCCGCAAGCAGCTCGATGCGCTCCTCCCCATCATCTGAAGGACGACGAACGATGCTGGTGCGTGTGTTCATTTCGATGGAGAGACCATCGGCCAACGCAACTGCGCGATTTTCACCCGCGCCGGTGCGATAATCGGCCATCAGATCAGGCAAAGACGGCCATAAGCCCAGCGGCGGCTGCAGAACGAACCCGGCGGCGACCGTGGCTGCTGCGGCCGCCGCGCCTCCAATCAGGAAAGCCCGACGGCCGACGGGCCTGCCCCCTGCGCGAACCTGACCAGCGATCATCACGTGATCTGCCGCGGTCTTGGCTTCCCGCGCGGCAGTTCCCAGCGACTCCCAGATTCCCAGCGCCCGACGATAGGCATCCGCATGCGCCGCGCTCCGCGTCCGCCACGCCTCCAGGTCCCGCAGATCGGCGACGGTTGCATGCCCGGAGGTCGCATGCATGAGCCGCTCCAGCGCTTCGCCTTGCAGGATTTCAGATTGCGCTCGCATCATGGCTCAAAATCATGGGTTGAATGTTCTCTTCCTCATATATCGTTTCATCTCCCTTCACAGCTCACCGTCAGGGCGATTCACTTTTCCCAAGCCGTTCGACGCAATGGCTGACCGCCCGGCGTAGCTCCTTCTGCACCATTGTGCGAGAGATGTTGAATCGCTCGGCGATGACTTCATGGCTCAAACCATCAACGCGGGCTGCGATCAGGATAGCACGACGACGGGGCGGCAACTCGGCCAAAGCTCTTTTCAAAGCCTCGACCTCGGAGCGCGCTTCGAGCTCCCGCGAGAGGTCCAACGCTTCATCCTGGGGCCGGATCGACGCCAGAACTTCGGCCTGCGAGGCACGTCGCCGCTCTTCGCGTCGCTTGTCCGTCGCAACGTTCAATGCGATCCTGAAAATATAGGATTCGGGCTGCTGGATTACCCCAATCGCGTCGCTGCGATGCAGACGCAAATATGTGTCGTGCAGCGCGTCGTCGGCAAGCTCCTTCGACCCAAGAGAGCGCGCCAGCCGGATTCTGATCTCGTCATAGCGAACGAAGAACGTTCGTCGCAGTGAAGCCCAAACCGTGTCCGACATCATCGCACCCGTTCTGCGTCGACGCGGTCGGGCATACATCCGGCAAGATCTTGAGGCGGGCTCGGTTCGATCGCGAGCGTGACAGGCTGCGGGATATCCACAAGCGGCGGTTGAAAGACGACGGTGCGGATTGCCTGCGCGATCGCACCGTCACGCTGCTGGTCTCCCGACGATCGGATCACCCGGAGCTCCGTGATCCGCCCCGAGGCGTCGATCCAATACTCCATCGCCAGCCGGTAAGTGCCCGGCCTCGTCGTGGCGCTCCGGCACAGCGCGCTCATGATGCCGGCCTGCATGAAGCCATAGTAAGAGACCGCAGCGCGCTTCGCCTGATGCAGATCAGCGTTTGTTGTATTGGACGGCGCAATCGTGATCGTGTCGGCCGCAATGATGTGAGCGGTCAGGTTTGAGCCTTCCAGCAGGAGACGAAGGGCGGTTTCACGAGCAAAGACACCGTTGACCGCCTTCGATTGACGGCCAGCGGTGAGAGCGGTTTCATAGAAGATCTGAAAGCCGCTTATGGCGCCGAAGGCGTCTAAAGCCTTGTCGATCGCTTGGGCAGGGATGTTGAATTCAATGCGGCGTTCTTGGGCAGCCGTCGTTTGCGCACAGAGCGAGAGGACGAACACCAGCGTACCGCACAACAAAAAGCGCCGGGACTGCGCGGATACTGGCACAATCCCAGTCAACACGATCCCCATTCACAGAAGATCGACATTAGGCAAGCTGTGTTACACTCAGATGTCAGGATGCCGCGGCGGACACATCGTGAACGATGAACAGCCGGTCCATGTTTGGCTCGACGCGTCAAAGCGATCGATTGCATGAAATACATTTCGCCCACATTGCCAACACTTTCGATCGGGCGTCATCGAGAATATCGAGGCCGTCCTTGTCGCAAATCAAATCCGGGCATATTGATGATGGAGACCGCCCAGGACAGCCGGCAGACGATATTCCCGGCCGCTCGGCGCTACGAGGGACCAGGGCATCCTTGTTCAATGACAAGTGAGTGCGCCTGCCGCGTTTCCACCGCTGGCTGCCGATTCCCGCAGGCCGCATGCTCATTGTTGGTGACGCAAGCAGCTCAGGCGGGAAACGCGTCAAAACAAGAATCTAGAGCTTCGGTTCTGATTCAATCAGAACCGAATATGCTCTAGACGGGTCGGTGAGCGTCGAGACGGCTATGCTACCGCCTTTCCCCACGCTACCCGAAGCTGCGATACCTTATCTCCGCGGATTTGCCGATCAACGAGCGGAGTTCCGTCTCTCCTCGTCGGTGAGGGCCTGCGCCTGTTCGGGCGTCAGAGTGCCGTTGCCGACCACTTGAAACACGCTGTTGGTGTCGTAGCTCTGCCTGTTTTTGCGGCCTGGCTGCTCTTCGTTTTCAGGACTGCCGTCGCCGCCGCCGAAGCCGAGGAATTCGACCATGATGATCGAAGGCTGCTCGCCGCCGCGCGCTGCTGCTGGCAAGGTCGCCGTTTGCGCGGCGGAGCCGGCCACGTTGGAGGCTTCGGTCAGGCCGGCGATGTTCGGCGCCTGCACGGTCGGAAGCCCCGTCGCCGCCCCTGATACCGTGATGTTGGCGGCATTGACGATGCTGAGCGCTGCGATGTTGAAGTCGCCGACCACCCGAATGCCCGCGTCGCCGGCATTGATCTCGCCACGGAAGGCGAGGAGATCCATGCGGCTTTTCTTGCGCACTGGTTTGTCCTGTTGCGTGGCGCCCGATGTGCCGGCCGGAGGATTCCACGGCGGCTGCGGCGCCACCGCATCGCCGCTACCCTGCAGCGCATCCAGCACGCCGATGCCCGCGCCGGTCGAAAGGCCGAATGCGTCGACAGAGACGCGCGCGTCGTTGTCCATCGCGAACTTCAGCGGAATGTTGAAGACCGATGTCTTGGCTCCGGCGCCCGCGCTGATATTGCCGTTCGAGGTCCACATCGTCAGATCGCCGCCCTGCAGGGTGAAGACGCGGGAGACGTAAAGATCGATGCTGCCGTCAGCCATGATGCGGACGTCGCCGCCGCGCCGCGTGACCACGCCGCCCGATCCGAGATTCTTGGCGATCTCGCTGTCATAGCCCACGGCGACCTTGCCGTAGGGCGCCATGATGCTGATATCGCCGCCAGACTGGGTCTGCACCACGCCGCCACGCAGCGTTATATCACCCCCGACCCCAGCACTCATGGTGTCCGGCGATACCGGAAACAGGCGTTGGATCGCGGCATAACCGCGGGTGTACTGCTTGAAGCGAAGGCTGTCCGCGTTGTTGTAGTCGATGCCGGTCTCCTTGAGCTCGGTGAACAGCACCTTCTGCAGGAAGGCCTGCTGGGTGAGCCTGGGCAACGATGCGAACAGCACACGCTGCTCATCCGCCGGACGGTCGTCGTAACCGAGGCCCTTGAGGAACTCGGCCAGTTCCTTCTCGTAGGTCCGCACTACCTTGCCCGCATTGGTCGGATAAGACAGCGGGAACGCTGGATCGGACGCGTTGCGTGGATCGAGATAGAGATCGACGAATCCGGCATAGTCCGCGCCGCCGGCGGTGCCGGCGATGATATTGATGTTGCCGCCCTTGTCGGGAAGCGCCAGGTTCGGATTGTCGGTGCTCGCGCGGGTTTCGTTGAAGCCCGAGACCAGCACGTTGCCGGTGCTCATGATGCCGCCGCGCATTCCGATATTGTCGTGAGCGTTGAAGGTGACGTCGTGGCCGGCTTCGACCCACAACGAGCCCTGCCCGAGGAACGCGATCTGGGGACGGATGATGTCCCGCCCGGCGATCACGCTCGACACCTGTGACGGGTTGTTGTTTTGCGCGATGATCGCGCCGTAGAGAATGTCCTTGCCGGCGTAGACATCGACCGGCTTCGGCGCGGTCACGCCCCACCCCAGAATCGTGCCGATTGTGCCGTTCAGCGCATAGAGCCGGACGGGATCGGCATCGCCGGCGTGGAGAAGATCGAAGCCGCGCTCCCAATTGGTGTTGGCCCCGATCGGCTGCGCCAGCGCAGTGCCTAGGCCGAGATTCAGCCAGACATTGTTGTCGGTGCCGAACGGCGCCAGCGGACCGCGACGATAGGCAAGCCCGGTATCGTCGAGCCGGATCATCTGCCCCTGACCGAGCAGAACATCGTCATTGGCAAGAAGCTCGAGCGTTCCAGACTTCCCCGGCGCAAGCAGCATCGGCACGTAGATGCCGAACGTCCGCGCCTTGGCAGCGATCGAGACATCGGACTGCAGCGAAGCCAGCCGCAAGGTCGGCGGCAGGAGGTTCAACCGCTCCAGCAACAGCGGCCTCGGATCCGGTGTGCTGACGGTCTTCACCTGCACCTCGTAGGCGCCGCCGAGGCTGAGATCCGGAGCCCGCCATGGGTTGCCGTAGTAAACGACGTCCCCACCGACGGACACCGCATCGACGGCCGCGCGTTCGGAGAAGCTCATAAACGCGGAACCGACGTTGCCGCTGCGATTGCCGGCCACCTGTCCGATGAGCATGGGATCGTAAATCCCTTCGATGGCAACCCCGCCGACCGCGCTGAGGCTGGCGGTGGCGTCCATCAGGCCCACCAGCATGCTGACTGTGGTCGTGGTGTAGGGCGGCGATGCGGTCCAGTTGCCGGTCCGCAGCGGCGCCAGCGCGCCGCTCGCCATGATACGTCCGCCGGCGCTCAGTTCCGCATGACCACGCCCGAGCATGTACACGCCGCCGAGAAGATCGCGCCCGGTGCGGACGTCGAGATTGCCGCCGCCGCGGATGTAAAGGTCCTGCGCGGTGGCAACCGGACCGGCCTGGCCTTGCGGTGTCGTCGGCGTGGTCAGATGTCCCGTCGTCGGGATTGCGACCGAGAGGTCCCTACTGTCGCGGCCTGCGCGCACGCGCACGTCACCGCCGCCGAGTGCGCCAACGCCGGATTCGAAATTGCCGAACACGATCGACCAGCTCGTCTGGTCCTTGACGGTCGATGCAGCGGGATCGCCGGTCCAGTTGGTCTCGCCGTAGTGATAGAGCCAGGCGGACGTGCTCTGCCTGACGATGGGTGCCGTGATGTCCCGTCCCGCGTTGAGGATGATGTTGCCGCCCGCGGTCGGATAGTCCCCCTGCTTGGCGCCGACGACAAACCCTGCTTTGGTCGGCGTCTTCACGCCCGCGGTATAGATCACCGAGGTGTTGCTGGTGAGGACGAGATCGCGTCCCGCATCCATCCGGATCTCGCCGGTGCCGCTGCGGATGATCTCGCCCGCGCCGACAACGATATCGCGACCGCTGTCGAAGTTGAAGTTGAACGAAGTCCCGGTCACTCCCGCATCGGGCGCGGCCGACTTGAGGGCTGCGCCCTTTGCGGCACTGTCGAAGCTGTCACTGATCGTGGCATTGACCAGGATGTCCTGTCCGGCCTCGAAGCCCATCCAGCTCGGACGGTTCAGGCTGGCCCCTCCGAGATCGATATCGGCAGCGATCGTCAGATCGCCGCTGGTGTTGCGGAACAGCGCTCCGCCCATCGAGGCGAAGCCCGTGACCGCGTTTGCCGGCATGGCTTGCAGGTCAGCCAACGCCTGCGTCACCAACGCCGCATCGACAGCAGCCACGTCATAGGTGTGGACGCCGACCAGAACCTTCTCGCGCGCGCCCACATAGGTTGAGGTGTTGCCGGCCGCGACGCGGAAGACGTTGCGCGGATCGTCTCCGGCGACCGGCACGTAGTTCGCGCGCATCAGGATGCGGCCGCCGCCCTCACGGCCACCGGACACGTCGATCACGGCGCGCGCGTCGACATCAATCCCTTTCGTGTCGGTGAGGCCGCTACGCGTTCCGGTCGAGACCAGTTCGACATAGCCGCTGGCCGGCGCATAGCCGTCCGCCGCCGTCGGCCCGGCCTGGGCCTCGATGCGGGCGCCGGCATGGAGCCGAACGCCCTTTTCGCCGATCAGACGCACGTCGCCGCCGTCGGCGATCACCTCGTCGCCTGCCGCGGCGATCGTGCCCTGGATGTCGATCCAGCCGCTATCGGAGCGCAGCATCACGCGATGCGCCGAAAGACGCTCGCCGGCCAGAAGCGCAATATCCTGCGCGCGCAAACGCACGGTGATGTCGCGATCGAAGTTGCCGGCGTTGAGCCTGCCGTTCAGGTCAGAGAAAGTGCTGCCAAGTTGATCAGCATCGAGCGTGAAGGAGCCGCCGGCGTAGCCACTTGCCACGTTGCTGCGGAGAACGGCGTCAATCTGCGCGCGCGCAGCGGTCAGATCGATCCAGCCCGCATCGCCGCCGCGCGCTGATCCCGACACGTCGATGACCGAGCCGGGCGCGAGCAAGAGATCGCCAGCCGCCACAAGCGTCACGCCGCCGCCTGGGGCGAAGCGCACGACGTCGCGGAAATCCACGGCGCGGCCGGAGACGTCGAGCATCGCCGAGGACCCAACAACCAATCCTCCGCTGGTCGCGCGGATGTCGATCACGCCGGCCGGCAGGATCGCCTGGGTGTCGAACACGACGCTCGTGCCCTGCAGCATCAGGCGGCCGCCAATCGGGAGATCAGCAGCGGCGCCGGCAAACGCGCCCTTGTTCAGTTGCAGGCTGCCCGTGGTCACGAGCGCATAGTCGGACTGAGCCTCCGCCGTGACCCGCCCAACCGCAAGCGACACGCCACCCGTGCCCGCGGCACCGGCGGTAATCACGTTGAACGTGCCGCTTCCAGACGCACGGATCTCGCCGGCTCTGCCCTGCAGTGCCTGGAAGCCGCCGAGTACGACATTACCAGGTCCAAGCAGCAGGCGATCAACGTCGAGGTTCAGCGCGGCCGCCGTATCCGGCCCGGCATAGGTCCCCGAAGCGCCGCTGTTGCGCAGCGCCAGCGTCTGCGCGGTGATGCTGGGCCGACGCGCCGGCGCGCCGACGCCCTGCAGCAATGCGGTATCCAGCGTCAGCGCCTTGAGCGTTGCGGTCCCGGCTGCGCCGTGTTGCCCGAGCTGGAAGTCGCCGTAGAAATTGATCGAATGGTGTCCGCGGATCAGCAGGTCGGAAGCCGCAGCAAAACGCTCCAGCATGCCTTCGGTGAAGGTTGTCCCCGCGGTGCCGGCCGGCACGTCGCCCAGATTGACGATGTCGGAGGCGAGATCGAGCTGCGCGGCCTGAAAGACCGCACGAGGGGACAGGTTGATGGCGTTGCCACCGTCGAATGAGATCGAGCCCGCAGCCCGCAGCACCGCGTCGTCGCCAACGGTGAGCACGCCTGCGGTGCCGTTGCTTCCCGTGCGCACGAGGCCGACGCGCTCTCCTGTGGACAGCCGCAGCAAGGCGCCGTTGCCGCTCAATAGCAGCGGATTGCTGTCCACGGACGCCACCCCCTGTGCCGTGAGCGACGTGCCGTTACGGACCTCGACTGTTCCCGACGCCGCGAGGATGAGCTCAGGCGCGGAGAACTCGGCGTTCTCGTAGACGGTGACCTCGCTCGCGCCGACGGTAACGGTGGTTCCGGTTGCACCATAGGCGCGCGTCCCGCCGATCAGCACGCTGCCGGCGCCGAAGCTTTCCAATTGATGCGCGTCGAGGCGCAGCACGCCCATCGGCGTCGCGGTTGCCCCGCTGACAAGCGCGATCTTCGCCGCCGAAACGTCGAGATTGCCAAGCAGCCCGCCGGCGCTGGCGCCCAACCGCCCCGTGCCTGCGAGGTTCAGGCTGTTGCCGGCGGCGAGCATGATCACGCCTGCGTCCTGCGGCGTGCGCACCGTCGGGAGCTCGGCCGCCTGTGCGAGTTCATGGGCGGAGGTATTGAACGACAGGGTGTTGAACTGGCTGTACTGCGTCCACGTTGCCGCATCCATCACCTTGAAGCGGGAAAAGCCGACGTCGCGGATGCTGCTGCCGGCGACCGCACGATAGCCGCTCGCCAGCACCGAGCCGTCGGCCAACTTCACGGTAGGATACGCTGCGGCGGAACTGCTGCCGAACGGCTCGACCAGCATGCCGCCGGCAAGCAGCGCGTAGTGTGCGGGAAGCAGCGTATAGTAACCCGCCGCGAGGCCCGGGACGCCCTGAAGATAGACGGTGTCGCCCACCTTCAGCCGGCTGTCCTGCAGCGGCGCCGTGCCGCCGACGGCTGCGGGCGCATTGTCACTCGTGGGCGCAGGCGCAGCGCCAAGGCTCGGCAGGATCGCGTAGCGCTCGACGGAGGTGTCGGCGAGGACGTTCACCGATCCACCGTTGCCGCCGACAAACGACCAGCCGAGGAGATCGCCGCCGCCGCTGACGTCGACCACCGCGCCCTGCTGGACGTCGACATCGGCGCCGGCGAGTTTCACCGACTTGGTCGGCACATAGCCCGCTTTGTGGTACCCGCCGAACAGACCATCGGAAGTCAGATAGCCGAAGGGAACAACGAGCCCTTCGAGCGACGCGGAGGTCAGGCTGCCCGGCCGCAATGTCAACGTCTGGCCGGCTTCGAGCCGAATCTGTCCCTGCGGCGCGCGGATCACGCCGCCCTGGTCGATGATCGGCGCGCGCAAGGTCAGTCGCTGGCCATAGGAGAATGGCACCGGCGCCGCGCGGCCGTTCGAGCGCACCGTGATCGAACGGCCTGCATCGACGAGGAAGCCCGGATTGGTATCCGCGAGCTCGCGCGGATCGTCCGCCAGATACGGCCCGGCCCGACCGAGCGCGGCGTAGACCTGGGCCGCATCGAACAGGAGCGAGCCCGCGGTCGTCAGCGTGCCGGTCACGCCGGAATTGCCGGCAAGCCTGACATCGCCCGTTGCAACGAAGGATGTTTGGCCGAAGCCGCCGAGCTTGGTGCCGCCGCTGATATCGATCAGATCGGCATGGATCGTCAGCCGCCCGTCCGTGCCGGACGGAGCGGACATGCCACCCTGGTAATCCGAGCTGTAGCCCTGCAGACGCACGTAGGACGATGTCAGGTTCACCGAACCGGCAACGGCCGAAACGCCAGCGCCGGTGCTGAGATTATAGCTGGCAAGCGTGATCGAACGGCGCGTCGCGAGGGTGACGTCGCCATCGAAGATGATGCCGCGGTTGTTGGTGAACTCGGCCGGCAGTAGGGAAAGATCATCCGCGCCGGAACGGTTGACCGCGTCCGCGGCCACGAGCAGCGACGAATAGCCGGAAGCCAGCGAGTTCTGCGTGACCGCAAATCCAGCCGGCGCAGACTGCGCAACGACAATGGCGAAGAGCTGAGGATAGGTGAATCCGGTGGCGACTGTCAGCGTGCCGCCATATCCGCTGGCGCCGCCGGGCGACAGCCGGAGATCACCAGCGATCACGCCGCTATTGGCATAGATGGTGATCGCCCCCGCCGCGCCATCGACTTCGACCGGAGTGTACGGGCTGCCGGACTTCGAGAGCGTCGATGCGCCGCCACGGTCCAGATCCGCAACGCCATGAACGCCGGATACGTCGATCACCGCATGCGGATCGATCAGCACCGCGCCCTGGGTCGCACGATTGTCGCCGTTCACCGGCAGGACGCCGATCTGAACCAGGCCGCCCGCCTCGACCGAACGGCGTTCGCCATAGGTTGTCGGGACGGATTCCTGGTAGCCGCCTGCGAGCAAGCGGGCATTCGCGCCCAGGCGCACATTCGCATTCAGATAGGTTGATTGCGTGCCATTGGGGACAAGATGAATTGTTCCTCCGGGTGTCGAGATCGTACCATCGACAAACACATCGACGAGCGAGTCGAGCCGGACTGTGGATTTGGCATCCATCAGGATCTCGGCGCCGGTCTCCAACACCAGCCGGCCCGGATGCCGGGCCACCGTGAAGAACTCGGAGGTCTGATATGCCCCGGTGACGCGCACGGGCCGTGCTGTTCCGTCCGGCGAGAACGGCGCGGTGCCGAGCGTGAGCTCCATTTGGTCGCGCAGACCAGCAGGACGTTCGGACGAGTTGAGCAGCGCGACGCCGTTCTGCTGGTTGAGCAGGTTGTAGAGCCTGGCGCCGTTCGGCGCCTGGATTGCAGCGGCGTTCAGCATCAGCATATCGACTGTCGGCGCAATGACGGTACCGCTCGTCACCGTCATGCCCCGCGCGCCGCTCAGCGCATAGCTTGCAAAGCCCCCCTTGGTGAAGAAATCGGCGGCAAGGACCCTTGGTGCAACGACCTGGCTCGCGGAGGAGAGAACGGAGCCAGTGGGAATGATCGTCCCTGCTTTCAGGGTGAGCGGTGCGTCGGCCACGGAGCCAGCCGGCTTGGTCAAGGTCACGGCGGTGATCGCACTGCCGTTCGGGAATAGATTGATCGGAAGCGCGAAGCCTTTTGCCAGTGTGGGCGTGCCGTAGACCCTCGTCCCGGCTGGAATGGTTTCTCCTGCGCCGTAATAGGTGGAGAGCGGAAACTTGCGGTATCTCATCCCCGGAGGAACGACGAAGCCGCCAGATCCGATGGTGGTGGTGGGACCTGACAGGGTTACGTCGACAGGCGCCTTTTCGCCTGCAGCCAGCCTGTTCAACACGTACTGGAAATCGACCGGCAGCACATCACCCGTCTTCAGGGTGAAGTCCGCCGCCAGCATCATGTTCCGCGGCGCGGCCGTTCCGGCAGGCAGGACCCCATCCGCGAACAACACCGTGTGATCACTGATGACCACGTCGTCAGGCGTATCGATGGTGAGCGAGCCACCTCTGCCTGGCGCATAGGCAACAATATCGCCGTTCATCTCGAGCCGCCCGTTCGCGAGGCCTGCGGCGCTGCTCGTGCTGATGTATGGGGTGACCGTATCGATCAGGATCGACCCGCCATTGCCCGCCTCGACCTTCCCGTTGCTCGACAAGTGCGCGCCGCCACTTGCGTCGATGAGCGAACCCTTGTCCAGTATGATGCTGCGACTGATCAATTCGACCTTGCCGCCATTGACGACTGGCGACACGTTGCTCGCACCCGAACGATCGCTGGTCCAGCGCCCGGCAACGTCGATGACGCCGGATTCGCCCAGATGAATGATCGGACGTTCGATTTCCGGAATCTGATCCCAGGCGATCGACGTCGATCCTGCCGGCGACGTCGAACGCAGAGCTTCGACGTGCACCTTTCCGCCCGGCGCGCTGATCGCGCCGTCGATCTCGGCCTGCCGGCCGACGAACGTGAAGGAGCCGAAAGCGCCGACGTCAACGGTCTTGCCTTCGCCGACCGTCAGAACGCCGTTCTTGCCGCCGCCGGATATCAGCGTGACGTTGCCGAAAGTCGAGCCGTCGAACCATGCTTCTGGCAGCACATGCTGATAGGCCTGTACGGAGCCGTACAGCGATGCGAGATCGTGCGTGTAGTCCAGAAGAGCGGTGTCGGCACCAAAGTCCTTGCCGAGCCGCGGGCCATCGCTGCCGATGATGATGCTGCCGCCGATCGGATTGGCGTCGAACTGAGAGGTGATGATCCTGTAGTTCGAGCCCATATTCAGCGTCCCGAGGCTCGGCCGTTCGTGCCAGATGCGCGTCACATCGGTGACGCCGGCTCCGGTCGAGGCATCGCGCTGGCGCTCGCCGACGACGACATCGGCGCGGACCTCGCCATCGAAGATACGAATGGCATCGGTGGAAACGTTGTCGCCTCCGCCCAAGCTGGCCGTGACGACGTTGTTCAGCAACAGAGATCCTGCCGAGCGGCCTTCGGTGTATCCTTTTTCGAATCTGGCCCCGGTCCTGCCGAAAGGCGACACGTATCGCTCGACGATGCCCCAGCGTTCATGGTTGCGAATGAAATCGCCCTCCACGCCGAGGTACACCACGCCGGCTTGCGCCTGCTCGATCGGCACCAACTGGCCGCCTGCCGTCATCAGGCGCGTGCTGCGCACGTAGCCATCGAGGTAGCGGACGCTGCCGCCCGACAGGTCGATAACGGATCCTTCGCGGGCAATTACCTCCATGCCGGCCATCGAGATCTTGCCGCCGACCGTCATGAACTGGGCGACATCGCGCGGGATCAGATCGTAGTAGCCGGACAGATCGGCAACGCCCGTTCCGTCCGTCAGCTTGGCACCGTAGCGGGCGTCGAAATAGACGGTCGTGCCGCGCAGGCTGCCATCACGCAGCACCGGGTTGTCGCGCAGTTCGTTGGCGCGCAGCTCGGCGCGAATGGTGTTCTGCTCCATTGCGATCTCGACGTCGCGCAATCCTGAGACATCGAGGATTGCGCCAGAGTCGATGTAGATCCGGCTGTCGTTGGGCGCTGATGAATTTCGCCCGTCTTTCTTCACGCCAACAAGACGCATGTCGCCGGCGGGAACAAACAACACCGCGTCTTTCCGGAACACAATGCTGTTGCCGTAGACGTCGACCGTCGACGGCTTGTAGGGATTGCCGACCACCTTCTCGCCGCTGAAATCCGGGAGAATGGCCGCGTAGCTGCCCTCGCCAAATTCCGCGGCACCTCCCTCACCGGTCATGTTCGGGAACATACCCTCAGTCAGGCTGCCGGGATTGTTCGGATTTCCCGTCAGATCCCGGGTATGGTTCGTGCCCCTGACCATGCCTGACTGGGCCTGGATCAGGATCGATCCCGCGGCTTCCGCTGCCGTCGTCGAGATCAGCGCGCCGTCCTGGCTGACGTTCTTGCCGGTGAGCGTGATGTTGCCGCGCTCGGTGATGATCAGGCCCGAGTTTTCGGTGAAGCCGCCACGATCCACTCCCGCAAGGAAGCCGCGGATCGGCGGACCACCGATATCTGCGCCCCACCCGTCCTTGAGCGCATCCCGCTTGGTGCCGTCGAGCAGCAATACGCCGCGCCCGGCCGCCATCAGCACCTGACCGTCGGGCGCATCGATCCTACCGCGGTTGACCACGTTGTGGCCCATCAGCACCGCCTGACCGAAACTGCCGACGGCGATCTGCGCGCCCGCCTCCACCGTCACGCCGTCATAGGCCGCGAACGCCTCGCCGGGCTTCGTGCGGTCGGCGGCCGCATTCATATTCGTGCCGTCGAAGAAGGTCAGCGGCACGCTTGCGTTGGACGGCGGATTAGCGGCCAAGATACCGTCCATGAAGCGCTGATTGCGTGCCGCAAGCTTCTGCTGCTCGGTCGCGCCCGCCTGATATTCGATCGCGCCACCATGAATATCGAGCGACGACGCGATCAGGCTACCGACATTCACCTGACTCCTGCCGTCGAAGATGATGCCGTTGCGGTTGATCACGTAGACGGCGCCGTCGGCCTTGATGGTGCCGAGAATGCGGCTCGGCGCCGCTGACGGATCGAGCACCCGGTTCAGGACCGACCAGTCGGCGCGACCCTGCTGATTGAACCGCAGATCCGTGCGCTCGCTGACGTTGAAGCTGTCCCAGGTCAGGATCGCTTTCTGCTGGGTCTGATCGACCCTCACTTGGGTGCGATCCCCGCTCACGGTCTCGGTCGGCAGGTCCGCTCCGCGCCAGAGATCCGGATTGATGCCGCCGCCGGGCATCCGCACCCCCGCCCCGATCTGCAGGCCACCCGGCTGCAGGCCGTCCGGGATACCACTTGGCCTTGCTGCGAGCGCCGCCGCCCTCGCCGCGTTCTGCGCCGCTTGCCTTGCCCGAATCGCGAGCGTCGCGCGGTTGATCGACTCCTGCGCTTGCCGTGCGGCCTGTATCGCGCCTTGCGCCGCCGCTGCGGCAGCGCCGGACGAGCCTTGTGCATAGCTCCCCAGGGGACGCGCCAGAGATTCCGACCCTGCTGCGGACAACGCCGCCATGCTGACCGTCGCGAGAAGCAGCCCCCGCCGCAACGCGCGCCCGGACGACATATGGATGGAGCGGACGGACGACGGACGAATGGACATGCAGGCACCTCTGACAACAGCAGCCCGCGGCGGCAGGAGCGCAGCCACGGGCCTCGGTGCTGAGACGTTTCCCGAGGCGCGACCCCACAGAAGAATGTTATGAAGTTTTGATGACAGTTCCGCCGGGGTCCGTTACCGGCGTCAGCTCAGGAGCACGACGCCACCGGGCAGCGTCTTGCGGGTAACGCCGAACGCCTGCTCGATCTGCGTCAACACGTCGTCGGGCCGGTCGATGCGGAAGCGGCCGTTCACGGGACGGCTGCCGAGCTGCGCATTCAGGAGAACGATGCGTCCCGAGCGATAGCGGTTCAACTCGGCCACCACGTCCGACAGCGGAGTCATGCGGAACAGCAACACGCCGTTGGTCCACGCCGAGACAACTTCCGGATCGATGTCCGCGACCGCGCCCAACACGCCGTTGCCGTAGGAAACCTGCTGCTTGTCGCGCAGCGTCACCGTGCGCTGTCCATAGCTGACGTCGACCTGCTGACGCAGGCAGGTCACACAGGTCGATGTGTCGAGAACGCGGATTTCGAAATTGGCATTGAGCGTGCTCGCGCGGCCGCCGCCTGCCTCCACGACGAACGGTCGTGTTACCGGCGCAGGAACGCTGATCGACGCCTCCCCGGCGACCAGTTCGATGCCGGCTCCACCGTCCCTCGTGCCGAGGGCAATGCTGGTGCGCGTGTTCATCCGGATCGATACGCCGTCCATCACCGTGATCCGGCGCTGCTCGCCAACCTGGGTGCGATAGTCTGCGCGCAGTTCTAACCAGGAGGGCCACATCCCGAACGGCGGCCGTACGACCATGGCACCGGCGACGGAAGCCGCGAGCGCACCGCCGATCATATGGCGCCGCGTCAGCACGGATGGACGACGGGTGGCATTGCCGGCGCTTTGCCCTTTGCGCAGATGCTCACCGGCCGGCCCCATTGCGCCCCACAGCCGGCTCGCGGACGCAAAGGCTTCCGCGTGGGCGACGCTCCGGCTTCGCCAGTGCTTCAGCGCCTCCACGTCCGCGGACGTCGCCTCGCCGGAGGTCAGACGCCTGATCCAGGCATAGGCCTCACGTTCCAGCGGATCCAGCGCATCGTCATTATCCGGACGAACCATCTATAACTCCACCCGGGGCCCATGCCGGCCCGTGGCGAACCATCTCCATGGCTACTGACGTTCATCCCTAAGACGTTTTTCGACCGGAAAAGCCGCACAACAAATTTTGCTCTCCCGCATCATTTGGGCGGCTTCCGTTTGAAGCGCGAGGCGCAATATTCCTGCGCCGCCCGCAGCTCCTGTTCGACCATGCTCACGGAAATCCCGAAGCGCGCGGCGATCTCGCGGCGTGTCATTCCGTCAACACGCGCCGCCAACAGTATCTCCCGCCGCCGCGCCGGAAGCTTGGCGATGATGTCGCTCAGCCGGACTATCTCCCGTTGGTTCTCGACCACTTGCAAGGGTCCAGGCGCATCATCGGGGACATTGATCACGGCGTCGATGTCGGCCTTCGTGAGGCGCCGCTGTTCGGCGCGACGCTGGTCCAGAGCCGTGTTGATAGCCATGCGGAAGAGATAGGCCAGCGGATTGCGGATCGTTCCGACGCTTTCGCCTCCCGCAAGCCGCAGATAAGTATCGTGCAGCGCGTCTTCGGCCCATTCTTGTGACCCCAGCCGCCGCGCAAGGCGGCGCGTGAGATCGGCATAGCGTTTGACGAACAGGGTCCGCAGGGCGGAGCCATCCCCGATACCGTCGGGGTCGGGTTCTTTCGCGTCGCCGCTGTCGTCGGAGGGATCGCGGAGCTTATCCATGGCTCCGCCCTTTCACCTCAGCGGCGCAGTTAACGATACCGGAGGAGCGCGGCAGCATCACGAATGTAAAAGGCTGCGCCAACCCGGCCGGCGGCGGCTCGCCAATCGAGGCCGCTGCCACCGCGTCAAGGATCGCCGCATCCCGGTCCGGGTCGCTCGTCGAGCTGAGCAGGACCGGATGCATCACCTCGCCAGCCGGGCCGATCCAGAATTTCATGGCGAGGCGATAGTCGCCCGGTCTGGTCCGCGCGGTGCTGCACAGGGCGCGGCCGATGCCAGCCTGCAGCAGGCTGAAATAGCTTTGCTCGTCCCTGCCGCGGTTCGCCAGTGCCGCCCTGGCGATAGCAGAGGGTGAGCGCGCAATCGCTGGTTCCGGAGCGCCTGGCACAATGACGATCGCCTCGTCAGCCGTGTATCGTGCGACAAGCCCGCTACCCCTCAGCAACCGTTGAAGTGCCACCTCAGAGGACAGTTCGCCTTTCACCTCGACCGAGGTGCGGCCCAGCGCCAAGTTTCCGTCATAAAGCACGACGACTCCCGTCACGGCGCTGAACGTCTCCAGCGCCGATGCAAGTTGTTGCGCCGGGAGGTCGAACACGAAGCGATGATCGGCCGCGCGGAGGCTGCCGGAGATGAAGGCGACTGCAGTACCGAAGATCACGACCCAGCGCAAACGCCGCCACCGGTTCCTCGCAACCGGCCTGCTCATCGTCAAACGTACCCCCAAATTCATAAGCGCGTGTCGCGGACCCTAGCCAGCCAGTGTCACAATCCCATGTCGGACGTGGTACACACGGGTCGCTGCGATGCTCATATTATAATGTCAATGGTTTTGCGAGCGTCCGGCTGTTCGTGACCGAGCCGCCAAACGGCAGCACCGCCCGCTTCAGGCTTTAGGTGGTCGTCCGATTTACGTCGTCGATGTCTTGCCAAATCACGTCACGCTCGATGCGGAAACGGCGGACCCAGGCCACCGCTTCACCCCTTAGCTCGCGCTCGGCTTTATGTGTGCTGGATAAGCGAATGCAAGGCCTTGACCGCGGCTTCCCGGTTCTCCACAGGCACAAACAGACTGACCGAATGCGGCGACAACACATAACTGTCGGGGACAATCCCGTGATGTCCGAGAACCTGCAACGCCCTGAACGGCAATTCCGACGAAACGCCGCCGAAGCAGGTGAGACTCACCGAGCTTGACGCCTCGCGCTGCTTGCGCAGATCCTCAGCGTGCTCCAGCGTGCGCAACAGGGCGTCGAGCCACTCTGAATCACAAGCCACGGTCATGCTGGTCTTTCCCGCGGTGAAGCTCGAGGCGAGGAGCTGCGGCCAGGACAGGCTGTTTTGCTTGAGATGCTGCGCGAATTTCTCGAAACCGTGATTGAGATCCTTGGAATCGATTTCCACATGCTCAATGCGAGCCATCGAGTTGACGGCCAGAACCTTTCCGTTTTCCATGCCTGCAACCTCTTTCATCACTTGCGTGCTGTGTTCAACGCCACCCCACTGCTTGAGAACCAGAGGCACATCCTGACTTTGCGCCAGCTCTACGCTGCGAAAATGCAGGATCTTTGCACCCCAGAAGCACATTTCGGACAGGGATGCGAAGTCCACGCGCCGCAGGGGCTTTGCATCCGACACGATGCGCGGATCGGCCGAACAAATTCCGTCAACCTCTTTGATGATTTCACAGCGTTCGGCTTTCAGCGCCGCGGCCATCGCAACGGCCGTGGTGTCGCTGCCGCCGCGGCCGAGCGTAGTGATTTCCCTGGTCGCCGGGTTCACGCCCTGAAATCCTGCCAGCACGACAACGCGACCACGATCAAGTTCCTCACGCACGCGAATGGGCCGTACATCCAGAATGCGTGCCGAGGAATGCGAGTCGTCGGTCATCACGCCGGCCTGGCTGCCGGTGAAGCTGATCGCTGATACGCCGAGGTCGGAAAGCGCCATGCTCATCAGGGACATGCTGATGCGCTCACCGGTCGTCAGCAGCATGTCGAGTTCACGGCGATTGGGAGCAGGGCTTACCTGATAAGCCATCTGGATCAATTGGTCGGTGGTCTTGCCCATGGCGGAGACGATCGCCACGACACGATGACCACGGCCATGCAGCTCGGCGAGACTCCGCGCAACCGCGCGAATTTTCGTCGGTGTTTCGAGACAGACACCGCCATATTTTTGCACGATGATGGGATGGTTGCGCATCTAACCTCGGTGAGAAGCCTCGCCTGTCTCGTCCATAGAACCGACACCGCTGATCCATGTGCCAACGACTTCAAAGTTCGGATTGAAGGCGACAAGGTCCGCGCGGTATCCGGGCGCGATCCGTCCAAGCTCGGACTCCAGGCCCAGAAATGCCGCTGGCGTGCGAGAGGCCATGATGAGGGCGTCGACAAGGGAGATTCCGGCGAGCTCAACGGCGTTGCGCACCGCTTCGATCATGGTGAGGTGAGCGCCCGCGAGTGTGCCATCGGGGCCAGTCAGGCGATTTTCGTGCAACGTGATCTGCCTTCCTTGCAGCATGAATTGCCGGTCGTTCGTATCAGCCAATGGCATGGCGTCAGTGACCAGCATCAATCGATCGCGTCCCTTGCAGCGGAAGGCAACGCGCAAACCAGCGCGGTCAACGTGGATGCCGTCGCAGATGATCCCCGCAAACAGCCGGTCATCCCAAAGCGCGGCGCCCACCAGGCCCGGCTCCCGGGCGTTCAACTGCGACATGGCATTGAACAGATGGGTCACCCCCGAAACACCGCGATCGACCGCCTGGCCGATTTCGGTTGCGCTGGCGTTGCTGTGGCCGGCCGCGATACGCAATCCGGCGCCGATCAATTCATCGATCATGGACGCGGGTACGCATTCCGGGGCCAAGGTCACAATGGAGCGGCCGCGGCCCCCAAAACTTTTGATCGCAGCTAGATCGCGCCGATCGGGCACGCGTATCTCGGCTTCCGGATGAATGCCCTTGCGAGACGTGTTGAGGGCCGGCCCTTCCAGATGAAAGCCGAGCACGCCGGGAATCTTCAGACAAGCCTGGGCGACTGCAGCCAATCGCTCGATGACCTCGCTGCGATCGGTGATGAGGGTCGGCAGGCAGCCTGTGGTCCCCTGCTTGCGGTGCGCCTCAACGATGCGTCGAACGCCAGCCTCCGTTGGCTGGTCGTTGAGAAGAACGCCCCCGCCTCCGTTCACCTGGATGTCGATGAATCCGGGTGCAAGGATCGCGTCTGCGGGAAGGTGGATGGAGGCGCGTGCCTCCGCCTCGCCGCAGGTGATGCTTTCAATCCGCCCCTGCGAGATCCTGACCGACCCCGGCCCGCGCATCTCGGCACCATCAAAGATGTGCTGTGCGGCAATCGTAAGAGAGACGGAAGACCCGACGTGGCCCATCAGTATTGATCCGAGAACGGCAGTCACGGACTCGTGAGGCGAGTCCTGTACAAGACTTTATATGTACACCTAGGGCTTTGGGAGGACCCGGAGCGAAACCCTCGCGTTAACTTTCCATGGGAACAAAAGGTACCACGTATCTCGGCATTGACGGCGGCGGAACCCGCTGCCGTGCCCGGATCGAGGACGAAAACGGCAGGGTACTCGGTGAAGCGAGCTCGGGGCCTGCCACGACGCGGATTGGCTTCGAGAAGGCCTGGCGGTCCATTATGGAGGCCACTGAAGCGGCAGGCGCACAGGCTGGACTGACGCGCGAGGATTTCGCGCGGATGCACGCTGGAATTGGCCTTGCCGGTCTTGGTCGCCGGGGCGCGGAAGCGGCGCTCAACGAGATCGCGCATCCCTTTGCGTCTGTCATCTTCATCAGCGACGGCCTGGCGGCCTGTCTCGGTGCCCATAGCGGCGCGGACGGGGCCATCGTGGTAGCCGGCACGGGCTCGGTGGGTGTCGGCCTGATCGACGGCTCCGAAATCCGTCTCGGCGGTTACGGCTTTCCCGTGTCGGACGAAGGCAGCGGCGCCGACATCGGCCTGCAGGTTGTTCGATTGGCGCTGCGGGCCGCGGATCGCCGCAGCGAGCTGACCCCATTGCTTTCAGAGGTGCTGGGTGCATTCGATCATGATCCTTATCAGGCCGTGGCTTGGTCTGAAGAAGCCAGGGCCACAGACTACGCTGCGTTCGCGCCGATCGTGATACGGCACGCCAATCAGGGCGATCCGGTCGGCCGTCGCATTGTCGAACGCGCGGCCGATGCCATTGGTGATCTGCTCGATCTGTTCCTGGCGAGAGGAATTGACCGGCTCTCGCTGGTGGGCGGGCTCGCAGATGCCATTACGCCCTGGCTGACGCCTGACCTGCGCGCCCGCCTGAGGTGTCCCGACGCCGACGCGGCGGCCGGCGCGTTGCTGGTGGCGCGAGGGCGGCTTGACCTGCCCGGGAGAGAAACTGACCATGAACAGGCTTCAAAGTTCAGCGTTTGATGGCGCACGGATCAACTATATGGCCACCGAAGAAGTAGATCCCCGCTTTGCCGATCTTGATGCATGGTCGCTGACGTCAGCGATGGAAGCGATGTGGGAGGGCCAGCTTGCGGCAGTCGCGGCGATTGGCCACGCCCTTCCCGCGATCACTGCGGCGACCGAAGCGGCCAAAGCGGCGCTGGGCGATCGCGGACGCATTGTGTATGTCGGCGCCGGCACCTCGGGCCGCGTGGCGGTCCAGGACGGCGCCGAGCTGATGCCGACCTTCGCCTGGCCTAACGAGCGTGTCCGCTTCATCGTCGCCGGCGGAGACAGCGCGTTCGTCACCAGCGTCGAGGGCGCGGAGGACGATGTCGATGATGCGGTCACGCAGATCAATGCCGCGCGACTCACGCCGCACGACGTGGTGATCGCTGTTGCCGCCAGCGGGACAACGCCATTCACGGTCGCGGCGCTGCAACAGGCGGGCTCTTTCGGTGCAGTGACAATCGGTGTCGCCAACAATCCGGGCACCGCACTGCTGGCATCGGCAAAGTTTCCGATCTTGATCGAGACCGGCTGCGAGCTGATCGCCGGCTCTACGCGGATGAAGGCGGGCACCGCGCAGAAGGTTGTGCTCAACCTGATCTCCTCAGGGATCATGCTGCGCCTTGGCCGGGTGTATCGCGGCATGATGGTGAACATGCAGCCGACCAATGCCAAGCTGAAGCGGCGCGCCGAGGCCATGGTGGCGCAAATCGCGCACTGTGATCCGTCGCACGCGGCACGCTCGCTTGAGCAGGCCGAGGGAGACATCAAGACGGCAAGCCTTCTGGCGTTGGGTGTCGACAGGGTTGATGCCGAGGCCATTCTGAAAAACTGTGACGGCAATCTTCGGCGCGTGTTTGCCGAACTCGCCAAGGATCTCGTCAAGGATGTTGACCGGCATCACAAGGAAGCGCCGGCGCGCAAGCAAGGCGGAGAGGTTGAGCCGTGACAACATCCGCGATGGCGAGCGAAATCGGTGAAAGCGCGGATGTTGTCGCCAAAATTGTTCGTAACCGCGCCGCCACGCGCGACATCGCACAGCGAATTGGGATTGGCTCCGCCCCCCTGTGCGTCGTGTGCGGCCGGGGAAGCTCCGGGCATGCCGGGGTTTTCTTAAGATACCTTGTCGAGACGCGGCTTCGCCTTCCCGTTTCAGCCAGCGCTCCTTCGGTGATCACGGCATTTCGCACGCCCTTGATGCTGCGCCATGCGCTGTTCATCGTGATCTCGCAATCCGGGCGCAGCCCGGATCTTATTGCGGCGACCAGGTCGGCGCGATCAGCGGGCGCCCGCACCGTCGCCATCGTCAATGCGACGTCGTCGCCGGTGGCTGACGAAGCGGAGTTCGTCATTCCGATCGAAGCCGGCAGAGAGCACTCCATAGCCGCGACCAAGACCGTGATCGGCTCGATGGCCGCTAGCGCCGGACTTGTTGCCGAGCTGGCGGAAGATCACGCGCTGCGGTCAGCCCTCGACAGGCTGCCCGAGCGCCTGCACCGCGCGCTGGTGCTCGACTGGTCCGGGATTGCCGATGATCTCGCCAACGCGTCAGCCGTGTTTGTGGCGGCGCGGGGCCTCGGCCTAGGCTCGGCGCGGGAGATCGCGCTCAAACTTTCGGAAATCCTGCGCCTGCCTTCCATTGGTCTGAGCGCCGCCGAGCTGCAGCATGGACCGCGGGCCGCGCTATCATCGCGCACGCCGGTTGTCATGATGCGCCTCATGGATGAAACGGCGGCCACGGTGGACGCGCTGGCAGAAGAATTGCGCGAGCAAAAGATCGCGCTGCATCTATGCGGCGGTCCGCATGGCTCGCTGCCCTGGTTGGCCGAGGATGACCCCGCCACCGACCCGATCACCATGCTCGTTCCAGCCTATCGGATGATCGAGCAGACGGCGCGCGCCTGCGGATTTGACCCGGATCGTCCCCCTCGCCTGAGCAAGATCACCGAGACGTTTTGACGGCTCGTATTGCCTCACCTGAGGATGTTACTTTCGCTTGACGGATGTAGCTCCGACTGTCGGCCGGTCCGAGGTTGCGTCATTGCTCGCAGGATCGGAGGGACTGGGGACGTCGCGGAGTGCCCATCA
>NZ_JBEGDB010000390.1:0-5723 GCF_043638955.1 Bradyrhizobium sp. 31Argb
CACCCCGATCGGGCAATCCAAAGCATTCCGCGCAAGTCAAGGCCGGGCACGGCGATCCTCTCGTGACGCTCACGGTCATCCTCACGGGTTCGCGCCAATTGCGCTCCGCCTTCGACGTGCTATCAGACGGCTTCCCGCCGAACTGGCGATGCTCCGGGAAATGCAATGGCAGATATGCAGACCGCCGCAGCGAGCGGCCCTTCCGATGCCGATGTCGTCGGCAGGTTGAAGCGTCGCGTCATCGATCACTGTCTGCCGTTGTGGTGCACAGAAGGCTGGGACGGTGTGGCAGGGGGCTTCGTCGACCGGCTCGATCCCGACGGCCGCGCCGATCGGCTCGCGCCGCGGCGTATATTCGTTCAGGCCCGGCAGATCTACTGCTACGCCAAAGCCGCGCAGATGGGCTGGTACGCGGAAGGCCGTGAGATCGCTCTGAAGGGGCTCGATCACCTGTTGACGAAGGCGAAGGCGCCGGACGGCCGGCCGGGCTTTGTCCACAGGTTGACGGCCGACGGCGGGGTGCTCGATGCGCGGCGCGACACCTACGACCACGCGTTCGTGCTGCTCGCGCTCGCCACCGTTTACGGGCTTGATCGCGACGCGCAGGTGCGCTCGGAGATCGATGCGCTGCTCGCCTATCTCGATGGGCACCTGCGCTCGCCGAATGGCGGCTTTCTCGAGGGGACGCCGGCGTCCCTGCCGCGGCGGCAAAATCCGCAGATGCATCTGTTCGAGGCGATGATCGCCGTATTCGATGCAACGCATGATCTGGCGTTTCAGCAGTGCGCCGGCGAGTTCTTTGCGCTGTTTCTTGCCAATCTCTATGACAAGCAGACCCAGGTGCTCGGCGAATATTTTGAAGACGACTGGTCGAGGATTTCGCCCATCAGCGTCGAACCCGGGCACCTGGCCGAATGGGTTTGGCTGTTGAAGGGTTTTGAGCGCATCACGGGCTGCCCGACGGGACGCTATCGCGGTGAATTGCTGGCGTCGGCGCTGCGCTACCGCGACGAGGCGACCGGTTGCCTCACCGATGAGGGCAATGTTGAGGGCCGTATCCGGCGTCACTCTCGGCGCCTGTGGCCGCAGAGCGAGATCGCAAAGGCCTGGATTGCGCAGGCCGAAGCCGGCGAGGCGGGTGCCGCCGACGAGGCGCGCGCCGCATTGGCGCGCCTTGAGCGGCATTATCTGAGCCACCCTGTTGCGGGCGGCTGGTACGATCAGTTCGACCGCGACGGCAAGTCGCTGGTCGACACCATCCCTGCGTCTTCGTTCTATCATGTTCTTTGCGCGGTTACGGAAGCGGAGCAGGTGCTGCAATAGGCACCCGGCTACACTCACAGCCACCGCTTCCGCCGCTTGAAGCTCTTGAGGTTCTTGAAACTCTTGCGCTGGTCGCCGGCGCCGCCGAGGTAGAATTCCTTGACGTCCTCGTTGTCGCGCAATTCGTCGGCGCTGCCGTCGAGCACCACCTTGCCCTGTTCCATGATGTAGCCGTGGCTCGCCACCGACAGCGCCGCCCGCGCATTCTGCTCGACCAGGAGGATGGTGACACCGAGGTCGCGGTTGATCTCCTTGATGATGGCGAACACTTCCTTGACCAGCAGCGGGGACAGTCCCATGGACGGCTCGTCCATCAGGATCATCTTCGGGCGCGCCATCAGCGCGCGGCCAATCGCCAGCATCTGCTGTTCGCCGCCGGAGAGATAGCCGGCCAGCCCCGTACGCTCCTTCAGGCGCGGGAAATAGTTGAAGACCATGTCGATGTCGGCATTGACCTCGCCGTCGCTGCGGGTGAAGGCGCCGAGCCGCAAATTCTCCAGCGACGTCATGTCGGCGATGATGCGGCGTCCCTCCATCACCTGAAAGATGCCGCGGCGGACGATCTTGTCGGGATCGATGCCGTTGATGCGCTCGCCGTCGAAGATGATCTCGCCGCGCGTCACCTCGCCGTCTTCGGTCTTGAGCAGCCCCGAGATCGCCTTCAGCGTGGTCGACTTGCCCGCACCGTTGGCCCCCAGCAGCGCTACGATCGAGCCCTTGGGTACTTCGAGGCTCAGGCCTCGCAGCACCAGGATGACGTCGTCGTAGACCACCTCGATGTTGTTGACACTGAGGAGGGGCGGCGCAGGGACCGCGCTCGGTGCCGGGTGAGTTGCTTCGACGGTTTGGGTCATCTCGTAATGCCCTCGGATGTCATTGCCGGGCTTGACCCGGCAATCCATCGCTCGAAAAGCGTTGTTTCTTGATGGATGCGCGGGTCAGGCCCGCGCATGACAATTCGTGTGCGTGGGACGGACCGCTCCCTCACCACCCCAGCCATTCCGGCTTGCGCGGCAGCTCCACGGTCTTGACCTTCTCGAGCTTGATCGTGCCCTTGGCCATAAGGTCGTTGAGATCGCCGTCGGTCGAGCCCGTGACCTTGGAGCGGTAGAGATCGACCTTCGTGGTCGGGCGATGATCCTTTTCGGTCCAGGTCGAGGCGTTGCAGACGCCTTCCATGCCTGCCGGCACCCAGTCTTTCTTCTGATAAAAGCCCTTCGCGACGTTCTCACCGGTCGCACCGCCGTTCTTGTTGGCCCACTCGATCGCCTCCTTCATGTAGAGCGCGGAGCAGACGGCTGCGATATAGTGCACGGGACGGTAGATCTTGCCGGAAGGATCCGACATTTTGGAGATTTCCATCACCGTCTTCATGCCGGGCGCATCGCCGCCCCAGCCGACCGCGGTGCGCAGCGGGAAGATCACACCGTCGGCGGCATCGCCGGCGGTCTTGGCCGCATTTTCATCCATGCCCCAGACGTTGCCGAGGAACTGTACGTCGGCGCCTGCCGCTTTGCAGGCCTTCAGCACGGAGATGTTGGAGGCCGCCGTATTGCCGAGATAGGCGTAGTTAGCGCCGGAGCTCTTCAGGCTGAGGCATTGCGCCGAGTAGTCGCCGGGGGTGAGCGCGAACACCAGCGGCGGCAGCACCTCGAAGCCGAGCTCGGTGGCCATGGCTTCGCCGGCCGCCTTCGGCGCGTTCGGATAGGGATGATTGGCGCCCATATGGACGAATTTGGGCTTGCCCGGCTTGCCCTTGGCTTTCCAATCGTCCGCTGCCCACATCAGCATGGCGCGCAGCGAGTCAGAATAGCTCGGACCATAGAAGAAATTATAGGGCGCGGGCTTGGCCTTGCCGCTGGTGCCTTCCGGATCGGTCAACGCTGCCGCATAGGAGCCGGAGATATCCGGGATCTTGTCCTGGGCGAGGAAACCGGTCAGCGCTTCCGTATCGGCGGTGCCCCAGCCCATGATCGCCGCGACCTTGCTGTCGGGCGCCGACCATTTCTTGTAGAGCGCGATCGCGCGCGGCACCTGATAGCCGTAGTCGTTGGTATCGACATTGAGCTTCTTGCCGCCGATGCCGCCGTTCTTGTTGACCCAGGCAAAGGTGTCGGCGACGGCTTGGCCGTAGGGCGTGCCGACGTCCGAGGTGCCGCCGGAATAGTCGGCGAGGTGGCCGATTGCGATCTGAGCCTGCGCGGCCACGGATACGCCGCCGATCAGCAGCGCCAGCGAAGCCGTGCTCAAAAGGGATCTAATCGTCATGGTCTTTCCTCCTGTTATTCGTTGATGCGTTTGTAAGTCTTTGCCCCGACCTCAATGCGAGAACGGATAGAGTTTCCAATATGCCTTGATCTGTCGCCAGCGATGCGCGAGCCCGTCCGGCTCGAACATCAGGAACGCGATGATGATGAGCCCGATCGCAATCTCGCGCAGGAAGGTGATGTTGTTGTTGAGCTCCAGCGCCCTGTCGATCGCGCTTCCCTTCAATTGCAGGCTGAGCCACTCCATCGCCTCCGGCAGCAGCACCACGAAGGCTGTGCCCATCAGCGTGCCCATCACTGAGCCCGTGCCGCCGATGATGACCATGGCCAGGAACAGCACGGAGCGCTCGATGCCGAAGCCTTCCTGCGAGACGACAAGCTGATAGTGCGCATAGAGCGCGCCGGCGATGCCGGCAAAGAATGCGGCAATGCCGAACGACAGCGTTCGGTATTTGGTGAGGTTGATGCCCATGATCTCGGCGGAAAGATAATGGTCGCGGATCGCAATCAGCGCGCGTCCATCGCGCGTACGCATCAAATTGGTGACCAGGAGATAGCTGACGATGAGGTAAGCCAGAACGACATAAAAATACTGGCGATCGCCGCGCAGCGGGTAGCCGAAGATCGAAAATGACTCTGCGCTCGCCGGCACCGAGCCGCCGGAGAACCATTCGGCGCGGGAGAAAAAATCGAGCAGGATATATTGTGCGGCGAGCGTCGCGATCGCGAGATAAAGCCCCTTCAACCGCGCCGCCGGCACGCCGAAGATCAGGCCGACCAGCGCGGTGACGAGACCCGCAAGTGGAATGGCGAAGAACACCGGGATCGGCGCGTTGTTCGAGATATAGGCCGAAGTGAAGGCGCCAAGCAGGAAGAAGGCCGCGTGGCCGATCGAGATCTGCCCGGTGAAGCCGACCAGCACGTTGAGGCCGAGTGCCGCGATCGCGAAGATGCCGATCTGGATCGAGATGCTGAGCCAGTAGTTTGCGAAGACGTAAGGCGCGAGGCAGGCCAGCACGATGCCGGCAATCGCGAAATTGCGGCTGGTGATGGTCGGAAAGATCGTGGTGTCGGCCCCGTACGTCGTACGGAAGTCGCCGGAGGGAATCAGGGAACGTGTCGCCATGGTCAGACCCGCTCAATATCCTTGGTGCCGAACAGGCCGTAAGGCTTGATCATCAGGATGATGATCAAGACGTAGAACGGCGCGATCTCGTAGAGATTACCCCAGTGCAGGTACTCGCTGTCGACATATTGCGCGACATTCTCCAGCAGCCCGATGATGATGCCGCCGAGCACGGCGCCGCCGACGGAATCGAGCCCGCCGAGGATCGCCGCCGGAAATACCTTGATGCCGTAGGCGGAGAGACCGGAAGAGACGCCGTTGACGACGGCCACGACGACGCCCGCGACCGCCGATACGGTCGCCGAGATCGCCCAGGCCATCGCGAACACGCTTTTCACGGAAATGCCGAGCGACTGCGCGACCTGCTGGTTGTAGGCGGTAGCCCGCATCGCCAGGCCGTATTTGGAGGCGCGGAAGAACCAGGCCATGCCGATCATCATCGCTATCGAAACCACGAGACTCATCACGTAGACGGTCTGGATCTGCAGCCCGAACAGGTGGACAGATTGGCTCTGGAACACGCGCGGGAACGGCTGCGGATTGACACCGAACATCCATTTCAGCGCGGCTTGGAACACCGTGGAGAGCCCGATCGTCACCATGATGACGGAGATGATCGGCTCGCCGATCATCGGCCGGAGGATCACGATCTGGATCGCGATGCCGAAGACGAACATGAACACCAGCGTGAGCGGCATGCCGAGCCAGAACGGCACCTGGTATTTGGCGAGCAGTGCCCAGCACACCCAGGCGCCGATGAGCAGCAGTTCGCCTTGCGCGAAATTCACGACCTGCGTCGCCTTGTAGATCAGCACGAACGACATCGCGACCACGCCGTAGAGCGTGCCGACCACGAGGCCGTTGATCAGGACCTGGAGCAGGAATTGGGTGTTCATGTTGATTGGCGACTAACGAAAGAGGGGAACGCCGCTGTGAGCAACCGGCGACATGGGTAACACTTCAAACCGACGACATGGGTAACACAATTCTCGTTTCGTTCAGGTCTG
>NZ_JBEGDB010000391.1:0-5716 GCF_043638955.1 Bradyrhizobium sp. 31Argb
GTGGACGCCGGTTCGCGTGAAGAAAACGCGTCAAAGCAAGAATCTAGAGCTTCGGTTCTGATTCAATCAGAACCGAAAATGCTCTAGCCGCCGAACTCCCGTCGCCGCGACGCCCGCCACACCGTCCACAGCACCCGCAGCCGCGATGTGACCTGTGGGGCGAACGGGTCCGTGCTGGTCCGCGACATCCGCGCGAGATCGCGCTCGAGGAGCGCCAATGGCAGGAAGATCGGCCGCATCGCCGGCGAAACCGTCGGCAACAGCGAGAGCGCGGTCTTCAAATGGCTCGTCGCCTCGCCGATGAGCTGGTCGATCGCAGCGCGCAGTTGCGGCGTCTGCTTGCCGGAGAATACGTCTTCGATTCCGCCGCCGTGCTGCTCAAGGAACTGCAGCGGCAGGAACAATTGCCGCCGCGAAGCATCGCGCGGCAATGCGGCGATCACTTGCGCGATACCTTGCGCGAGCCCGGCGTGCCGCGCGAGGTGATCAATTTCTTCTGACGGCCGCGCCATCACGCGCGCAGCGAGCGAGAACAGCGCCGAGGCGGTCTCGTTGAGATAGCCCTCGAGCGCTGCCATCGACGGCATCGGATCGTTGTAGAGATCGAACTGATGCTCCTCGACCAACCGCGACAGCGGCTCGACGGGGAGCCGGAAATTCCTGATCGCGAGCAACAGCTCCGCAGCGACCGGGTTGCCTTCGACGCTGCCATGGCCACTGCCTGCGAGCATGTCGGTCCACCATTGCAGGCGTATCTCGCCGGGCAAGGGTTGGCTGACGAGCTCATGAACGCGGGAAATTTCGGCGTTGAAGGCGTAGATCGCGAGCAGCGCGCGGCGTTCGACCGCCGGCACGAACAGCGTGGAGGCATAGCGCGCGAAATCATGGGTGCGCACCAGCTCGGCGCAGAACGCCGCGGCGTCCGTGCCGCCGGGCTCGCTCATGGCACTGCGATCAGCGCCGCCGCCACCCGCCGCCGCTCGCCCATCATGATGTTGTAGGTGCGGATCGCAGGTCCCGTCTGCATCGTATCCAGCACCACATGCACCGCGCGCAAGGCGTCGCGCAGCGCCTTGGGCGCTATCCATGTTTCTGTTCCGGTGCCGACGATCAGCGTGTCAATGATGTTGGCCTTCGCGAACACACGCTCGAGCGAGTATCGGTCGATCTGCTGCGGAGTCGTCACCGGCCAGGCCCAGATCCCATCGGGCAGGCAGAGCAGTGAGCCGCGATGCGACATGTCGGCAAAGGCGAAGCCGCCCTTGCCGTAGGCCTCGATCGGCGCCGACCTCGGAAGATGTGGAGCGTCCGAGGATTGAGCCATGACCAGCTACTTC
This sequence comes from Bradyrhizobium sp. 31Argb, assembly GCF_043638955.1. Classification (NCBI taxonomy): domain Bacteria; kingdom Pseudomonadati; phylum Pseudomonadota; class Alphaproteobacteria; order Hyphomicrobiales; family Nitrobacteraceae; genus Bradyrhizobium; species Bradyrhizobium sp. 31Argb. Next base: position 1,338 of record NZ_JBEGDB010000391.1, read on the forward strand.
TTTGCCGCTGCTTCCGGCTTCTTGGCCGGCGTCTCCGGCGCGTCCCCACGTACGGTGCCCACGCCGAGATAGATCAGGATCGGCGCCGCGATGAAGATCGAGGTGTAGGTACCGACCAGCACCACGCCGAACATCATCACCGCGGTGAAGCTGTGGATGGCGTTACCACCAAACAGCAGCAGCGCCAGCAGCGCGAGCGTCACGGTGACGTGGGTGATGATCGAGCGCGACAGCGTCGAGTTGATCGATTCGTTGAGGAGCTGCGGCATCGGCATCTTCTTGTAACGCCGCAGCATCTCGCGGATACGGTCGTAGATCACGACCGTGTCGTTGAGCGAGTAGCCGAGAATCGTCAACAGCGCCGCGATGCTGGTGAGGTCGAAATCAACCTGCGAGATCGACATGAAGCCGATGGTCAGCACGATATCGTGGACGTTGGCGATCATGGCGCCGAGCGCGAACTGCCATTCGAAGCGGAACCAGAGATAGATCAGGATGCCGACGATCGCGAGCATCAGGCCGAGCATGCCGTAGGCCAGGAGTTCGCCGGAGACACGCGGGCCCACCACCTCGACACGGCGATACTCGACGGAATCGCCCAGCGCGCCGCGGACCTTCTGCACGGCCTCCTGCTGCGCGCTGTCGCCGCCGGGCTGCTCGGCGACGCGGATCAACACGTTGGCCGGACCGCCGAACTGCTGCAACTGGACCTCACCGAGGTTCAAAGTGCTGAGCGTGGCGCGCATCGCGGCGATATCGGCGTTGCCGGATTTGGCCTGCACTTCCAGCAGCGTGCCGCCCCGGAAGTCGATGCCGAAATTCAGGCCGTGGGTGAAGAACAGCGTGATCGCGATGATCGAGAGCACCGCCGAGATCGGGAAGCTGATGCGGCGGAAGCGCGTGAAATCGAAATGCGTGTTGTCCGGGACGATGCGCAGCGGCGGCAGGATGCCGAGCGCGGCGACGACGGTCAGCACGGCGATCAGGATGCCAAGGCCAATGAGAACATAATGAGTCACAACAGGCCTCTCAGATCGGCACGGTCTTTTGCGGCCGCTTCCACCACACCCACCACGCGACGATCAGCCGCGTGAGCGTAAACGCGGTGAAGACCGTGGTAATGATGCCGATCCCGAGCGTGACGGCGAAGCCGCGCACCGGACCGGTACCGATGTAGAACAGCACCGCGGCGGCGATGAAGGTGGTGATGTTGGAGTCGAGGATGGTCGCGAGCGCGCGCTTGAAGCCGGCATCGATCGCCGAGATCGCGTTGCGCCCGCCCCGCAATTCCTCGCGGATACGCTCATAGATCAGCACGTTGGAGTCCACCGCGATGCCGACCGTGAGCACGATGCCGGCGATGCCGGGCAGCGTCAGCGTGGCGTTCAAAAGCGACAACAGGCCAAAGATCATCGCGACGTTGACGGCCACGGCGATGTTGGCGAACACGCCGAACAGCCGATACGTCAGAAGCATGAACACGATGACCAGGATCGAGCCGACATAGGCCGCCAGTTCGCCCTTCTCGATCGAATCCTGGCCGAGCCCCGGACCGACCGTGCGCTCCTCGATCACCGTCAGCGGCGCCGGCAGCGCGCCGGCACGCAAGAGGATCGCGAGATCGTTGGCGGACTGAACCGTGAAGCTGCCCGAGATCTGGCCCTGGCCGCCGGTGATCGGCTCACGGATCACGGGCGCGGAGATCACCTCATTGTCGAGGATGATGGCGAAGGGCTGGCCGACATTCTCGGTCGTGGCCTGGGCGAATTTCCGCGCGCCCGAGGTGTTGAAGCGGAAACTGACGATCGGCTCGCCGGTGCGCTGGTCGAACCCCGGCTGCGCGTCGGTCAGGTCGCCGCCGGAGACCAGCACCTGTTTCTTGACGACGTACGGGATCTTCGGCGTCGACGCGCTCATCAGGAGTTCGGAGTCAGGCGGAACCCTGCCCTGCTGGGCCTGGTCGGGCGACACCGAGGTGTCGACCATCCGGAATTCCATCTTCGCGGTCTTGCCGAGCAGCTCCTTCAGGCGTGTCGGGTCCTGCAGACCCGGCACCTGCACCAGGATGCGGTCGGTGCCCTGGCGCTGGATCACGGGCTCGACAGTGCCGAGCTGGTTGACGCGGCGCTCGACGATCTGGATCGACTGCTCGATGGTCTGGCGGATGCGCTCGGTGATGGCGGCCTGCGGCACGGTCAGGCGGATCAGCCCGCCGCCGGCATCGGACACTTCGAGGCTGCGCTGGCCGCTGGAACCGAGCAGGCCGCCGAGCGGCTGCGAGAGCTCACGCAGCTTGGAGAGCGCGGTCGGCAGGTCGGTATCGCGGCTGATCCGTACCTCCACGGCATCATTGCGCGCGTTGAGACCGGTGTAGCCGATCTTGGCGTCGCGCAGCACGCGCCGCGCGTCGTCGCGGATCTGGTCGAGCTTCTCTTTCTTCACATAGTTGGAATCGACCTCGAGCAGCAGATAGGAGCCGCCCTGCAGGTCGAGGCCGAGCACCAGGCGCCGCTGCGCCCACCCCGGCCAGGTCTTGACCTGGGATTCCGGGAAGAAGTTCGGCACGGCGCAAAGGCACACCACGAGCGCCGTGAGAATGATTCCCAGCGCCTTCCACCGCGTGAAATACAACATCGGGTTGACCTGTCAGATCGGAAATTGCGGCGCGACAATCAGCTCGCTGACGTCTCGTCCTTGGCCTCGGCCTTTTCCTTCGCCGGCTCGCCCTTGGTGCGCACGCCCGAGATCATCTGCCGCATCTGCCGCACCCGGACGCCATCGGAGATTTCGAACTCGATCTGGTCGTCGTCGACCACCTTGGTCACCTTGCCGACGAGGCCGCCCGAGGTCACGATGGTGTCGCCGCGACGGATGTTTTTGACCAGCTCGGCATGATCTTTCACCTTCTTCTGCTGCGGGCGCAGAATCAGGAAGTACATGATCACGAAGATCAGCGCGAACGGCAAAAGCGACATCAACATGCTGTTGGCATCGCCGCCGGCTCCGGCCTGGGCAAACGCAGGAGTAATCAGCATTCGGACAATCCTCGTGAGACGGGAGAAGGACCGGCGACGCCTGGCGCGTCAAGCCCGGTCCGGGCAAATTCGCGCGGACTATAGCGGCGGCCGGCCCAATTGCAACGTTAACAGCCCCTCATTTAGGCCGCTTGCGGCAGCCGCCAAGGCCCGTTAAAGCCTGCCCCGTCAGGAACTGCGCAAATGTCGAAAAAAGCCAAAAAATCAGCGCCTCGCGCCATGCCCAAACTGGCCTCCAAAGGCCCCCGCAAAACCGCGACAAAAGGTCCGGCAAGCGAGCTCAACGGCGACACCGCGGAGCGGATCGCAAACGCCCTGGAGGCGATCTCGCGCCACCTCTCCGCCGCCGCCCCGGACGCGGATGCAAGCGAGCAGCTTGGCGCGGCCGATGCCTTCGTCTGGCATCCGGACGGACGGCTCTCGAAGGTCGCCCGCGTCAGCCGCGTCGAGATCTTCCTGCTCAAGGGGATCGACCGGATGCGCGACATCCTGATCGAAAATACCGAGCGCTTCGCCAATGGGCTGCCCGCCAATAACGCGCTGCTCTGGGGCGCGCGCGGCATGGGGAAGTCGTCTCTCGTGAAGGCCGCACATGCCAGCATCAATCTCGACCGCAAGCCTGCGGATCGGTTGAAGCTGATCGAGATCCATCGCGAGGATATCGAGAGCCTGCCGATGCTGATGGAAGTGCTGCGCGCCTCCGATTTCCGCTTCATCGTGTTCTGCGACGACCTCTCTTTCGACGGCAACGACGCCTCGTACAAGTCGCTGAAGGCAGTGCTGGAGGGCGGCATCGAGGGACGTCCCGAGAACGTCATCCTTTATGCCACTTCCAACCGCAGGCATTTGCTCGCGCGTGAGATGATCGAGAACGAGCGCTCGACCGCGATCAATCCCGGCGAAGCGGTCGAGGAGAAGGTCTCATTGTCCGACCGCTTCGGCCTGTGGCTCGGCTTCCACCGCTGTAGTCAGGATGAATACCTCGCCATGGTCAGAGGCTATTGCGACCATTTCGGCATCAAGATCGATGGCGAGGAATTGGAGCGCGAGGCACTGGAATGGTCGACCACCCGCGGCTCCCGCTCCGGCCGCGTCGCGTGGCAGTTCACGCAGGAATTGGCCGGCCGGCTCGGCGTGAGGCTGACGGGCAAGTAAGCGCGCAATCCCGTAGCCCGGATGGAGCGAATCGCAATCCGGGGCCGTGCTCATGCGCATAGACCGATCCCGGATTACGCTTCCAGGCTGGGCAAGAATTGGGATCAGGCGACCAAGTGGAGGCTGAAGGGATTTGGCGCGGGATTTTGCTGTAGGCGGCGGCGAAAGTCGCCTATGAGGGCGTTGGCG
>NZ_JBEGDB010000392.1:0-5702 GCF_043638955.1 Bradyrhizobium sp. 31Argb
AGGGTGGGCAAAGCGCAGCGTGCCCACCTTTCTTGCACCGACCGTGGATGGTGGGCACGCTGCGCTTTGCCCACCCTTCGACGCCCACAAATCCTCAATACTCAATCCCCAGTCCGTCATATACCCGGCGGAAGACCGCCGGCAGCGTCTCGGGAAGGTCTTCCGCGATCAGGCCCGGCCCCGCCTCCGCCCCGGCTTCGCCATGCATCCAGGCGCCGATGCTGGCGGCCTCGACGGCGGGCGTGCCTTGCGCGAGTAGCCCCGCGATGATGCCGGACAGCACGTCGCCGGCGCCGGCGGTGGCGAGCCATGGCGGCGCGTTGGAGGCGATGGTGGCGCGGCCATCGGGCGCGGCGACCACCGTGTCCGGTCCCTTCAACAGCACCACCGCACCGGAGCGCTCGGCGGCGGCGCGCACACGCTCGAGTTTGGAGCGGCCGGGATGCTTGTTGCTGATGTCGCTGAACAGCCGCGGGAACTCGCCCTCATGCGGCGTCAGCACCACCTGTGCCCCGTCCGATGCCTTGATCGCCTCGAACAACCGTTCCGGTGCATCCGCAAAACTGGTCAGCGCATCAGCGTCCAGCACCAGGTTGCGCTTCGCCGCGAGAGCCGTGTGGACAAAATCGCGCGTGCGTGGGCCGACGCCGGCACCGGGCCCGATCACGCTCGTGTTCAGCCGCCTGTCGTTCAGGAGATCGGCGAACTGGATCGCATTGTCGACCGCGCGCACCATCACCGCTGTCAGCGCCGCGGCGTTCACCGCCAGCGCATCGCTCGGCGAGGCCAGCGTCACCAGGCCCGCTCCCGCCCGCAGCGCGCCGCGCGCTGCAAGCCGCGAGGCGCCGGTCGCGGCGATGTCGCCGGAGACGGCAAGGACGTGACCGCGGGAATATTTGTGGCCGTCGATCTTCGGCACCGGAAACGCGTGCTGCCAGGTCGACGGAACATTCTCGAAGGTAGCCGGGCGGATTTCCTCGAGCACCTTCGGATCGATGCCGATATCGGCGACGCGCACGCGGCCGCAATGCACCCTGCCCGGCAAGAGCAGATGCGCCGGCTTGCGGCGGAAGAAGGTCACGGTCTCGGTGGCGCGGATCGCGATCCCCATCGGAGCACCGGTGGTGCCGTTGATGCCGCTCGGCAGGTCGACAGCGAGCACCGGCACATCATGGGCGTTGACCGCCTCGATCATCTCATGGGGTTCGCCCTTCACGGGACGGTCGAGCCCGGCGCCGAACAGCGCATCGATAATCAGCGCGGGCTTGCCGATCGCCTGCGGGTTGAACGGCAGCACCGGATATTTCCAGCCGCGTGCGGCCAGCGCCGCGTCGCCCTTCAGGCTGTCGCGCTCGCACAGCAGGATGACCGAGACCTCCCGCCCCCGTGCAGCAAGCTCGGCGGCGGCGACAAAGCCATCGCCACCATTGTTGCCGCGGCCCGCCACCACCAGGATCGGCCCCTCCTCGACCAGGTCCATGGCCGCTTCGGCCACCGCCTGCCCCGCGCTCATCATCAACGAAAAGCCAGGTGTGCCCCCGGCAATGGTCAGCCGGTCGGCGCGTTCCATTTCAGCCGTGGTCAGGATTTCCATGCTGAATCCTCAATCTATCAGCCTTTTCGACAGGCACCTCGCCCGGCTCGCGTCGATCATCCGCCGATGATTGCACACCAATTCATCCGTTTGCCTATTTCGCAGGCTTCGGTATCATGGGGCGCTCGATCCAACCTTGTCCGTCTGCCCGTTAAAAGGCTGATAACATTCCGAAATCAGGGACATTTATAACTTGGCATAGACCCTGCTTTTGAGGAAGCCGCTCAGGACGGCCGCCTTGTATGGCCGTGAGGGGCATTTCCGGCTCCGCCGGGAGTTGACGGATCGAACTGATTGCGCCACGCGCATCGAACCTGCACTTTGTATTCTGGAAATGCCCGGGAGGCCCTCAGTGAAGAAAATCGAAGCCATCATCAAGCCGTTCAAGCTCGACGAGGTGAAAGAGGCGCTTCAGGAAGTCGGACTTCAGGGCATCACGGTAACGGAGGCCAAGGGGTTTGGACGGCAGAAGGGTCACGCCGAGCTCTATCGCGGCGCGGAATACATCGTCGACTTCCTGCCGAAGGTGAAGATCGAGATCGTGATCGGCGACGACCTGGTCGAGAAGGCGATCGATGCGATCCGCCGCGCGGCGCAGACTGGGCGCATCGGCGACGGCAAGATTTTCGTTTCCAATATCGAGGAAGCGATCCGCATCCGGACCGGCGAATCCGGGCTGGACGCTATTTAAGCCCGGTGCTATCCGAAATCTTGCGATCCTAGAAGAGAATAAGGCTGCCTTTGGCGGCCTGATTTCGTTTGTATCATCGCGCGAACTTGGCCCAAGCGAGAACAACGTCGCTCACCTGGAAACCGACCCGCAAAGTCAAAAGGGATACTCATGAAGACCGCCAAAGACGTCCTGAAATCGATCAAGGACAACGACGTCAAATACGTCGATCTTCGCTTCACCGATCCGCGCGGCAAGTGGCAGCACGTGACCTTCGACGTCGGCATGATCGACGATGACATTTTCGCCGAAGGCACGATGTTCGACGGCTCCTCGATCGCCGGCTGGAAGGCGATCAACGAGTCCGACATGTGCCTGATGCCCGACCCCGTCACCGCGACGATCGACCCGTTCTTCGCCGAGACGACGATGGTGATCACCTGCGACGTGCTCGAGCCGACCACCGGCGAGCCCTACAACCGCGATCCGCGCGGCATCGCCAAGAAGGCGGAAGCGATGGTGAAGTCGATGGGCGTCGGCGACGCCGTCTATGTCGGCCCCGAGGCCGAGTTCTTCGTGTTCGACGACGTGCGCTTCTCCGCAAATCCCTACAACACCGGCTTCCGTCTCGACTCCTCGGAGCTGCCGACCAATTCCGACACCGAATATGAAGGCGGCAATCTGGGCCACCGCATCCGCACCAAGGGCGGTTACTTCCCGGTGCCGCCGCAGGACTCGGTGCAGGACATGCGCTCGGAGATGCTGGGCGCCATGGCCAAGATGGGCGTCAAGGTCGAGAAGCATCACCATGAGGTCGCTTCCGCCCAGCACGAGCTTGGCATGAAGTTCGACACGCTGACGCTGATGGCTGACCACCTGCAGATCTACAAGTACTGCATCCACCAGGTTGCGCACATCTACGGCAAGACCGCCACGTTCATGCCGAAGCCGGTCTACGGCGATAACGGCTCGGGCATGCACGTCCACCAGTCGATCTGGAAGGAAGGCAAGCCGGTGTTCGCCGGCAACAAGTACTCCGACCTCTCGGAGACCTGCCTCTCCTACATCGCCGGCATCATCAAGCACGCCAAGGCGATCAACGCCTTCACCAATCCGACAACCAACTCCTACAAGCGCCTGGTCCCGGGCTATGAGGCGCCGGTGCTGCTCGCCTACTCCGCGCGCAACCGCTCGGCCTCCTGCCGCATCCCCTACACCGCTTCGCCGAAGGCCAAGCGCGTCGAGGTCCGCTTCCCCGACCCGATGGCCAACCCCTATCTCGGCTTCGCGGCGATGCTGATGGCCGGCCTCGACGGCATCAAGAACAAGCTCGATCCGGGCCCGGCAATGGACAAGGACCTCTACGACCTGCCGAAGGAAGAGCTGAAGTCGATCCCGACCGTGTGCGGAAGCCTGCGCGAGGCGCTGGAAAACCTCGACAAGGACCGCGCGTTCCTGAAGGCCGGCGGCGTGTTCGACGACGACTTCATCGACGCCTACATCGAACTCAAGATGACCGAAGTCGAGCGCTTCGAAATGACCCCACACCCGGTCGAGTTCGACATGTACTATTCGCAGTGAGTTTTCACTGCCGCAACGATCGGAAAGGCGCTCCACACGGGGCGCCTTTTTTGTTTTGCGTCATTGCGAGCCACCGGGGCGGCGCTTCGCGCCGACCCGGTGGCTCGCAATGACGACTGATGGCGCTTATGTGGATTGCTTCTGCTTTCCCTTGACGGATGACTTGCAGAACTGTGAGTGACAACGCAAACTGCCGCAAAACAAAAAAGGGAGTGAAAAGATGAAACGGCGCACATTTCTTGCTGGCCTTGGTGCCACAGTCTTCTCGCCGGCGATTGTCCGCGCCGCGGGAGATACGCCGTTAAAGTTCGGTGTCCTGACGGACATGAATGGCCTGTTCGCAGACAATGGCGGCAAGGGATCGGTGGCGGCCGCCCAATTGGCGATCGAAGAGTGTGGTGGCAGCGTCCTGGGCAAACCCATCGAGCTGATTTCCGCCGATCATCAGAACAAGCCCGACCTCGGCGGGAATATTGCGCGCCAATGGTATGATCAGGATGGCGTCGACGTCATCCTCGACGTGCCGGTGTCGTCAGTATGTATTGCGGTCCAGAACTTCGCCAAGGATCGAAACAAGATGTTCATCACATCCGCGGGAGGTTCCGCGGATCTGAGTGGAAAGCTATGTTCTCCCAATTTCATCCAATGGACATATAATACCTACGCACTCGCGAACGTGGCCGGGAAAGCGTTGCTCCAACGTGGAGCCGACACGTGGTTCTTTATTGCTGCGGACTACGCATTCGGCCACGCGCTCGAGCGCGATGTGACGGAAGTCGTGACCAAGGGCGGAGGGAAGTCACTGGGGCATGCGCCGCATCCGATCAACACGGCAGATTTCAGCTCGGTCCTCCTGACGGCCAAGTCTTCGGGCGCGAAGGTCATCGCACTGGCCAACGCTGGCGCGGACACTCAGAACGGCATCAAACAAGCGGAAGAATTTGGCCTCACCAGCGGCGGCCAACAGATGATCGCGCTGCTGATTGACGTCAATGACATCCAAAGCATTGGCCTGAAGAGCGCGCAGGGCTTGCTTGCCACGATTGGCTTCTACTGGAACATGGATGACCGGACGCGCGAATTCGCAAAGCGCTATGCCGCCAAGATGGGAAAGCCGCCGAGCATGATGCAGGCGGGCGTGTATTCGTCCGCGTTGAACTACATCAAATCGGTCCAGGCCGCGAACACCAAGGATCCGGCCGCCGTCGTCAAGGATTTGCAGGGCCGCACCTTCAATGATGCTTTCGCGCGAAACGGCAAGCTTCGCGCCGACAACCTGATGGTGCACGACATGTACCTCGCCGAGGTCAAGAAGGCGAGCGAGGTGTCCGACCCGTCGGATGTCTTCAGGATCCTCGCAACCGTCGAAGGCAAGGACGCATTTCCATCGCTCTCGAGCAGCGCTTGCCCGATGGTGACGGCACAGAAGTAATTCCGAACTCACCCCGTCATTGCGAGCGGAACGAAGCAATCCACGTCTCCACAAGCGGCGCTATGGATTGCTGAGCTCCGCTAAGAAAGTGAGTTCCAAGCCGCTGGCCATGGTCCGCGCTGTCATTCCGGGGCACGCGTAGCGTGAGCCCGGAATCCATCGGACCGCATGCTCTGCGGTTGGATGGATTCCGGGCTCGTCCTTCGGACGCCCCGGACGCCCCGGAATGACGGAGGAGAAAAATTCGCCAGCAATTCCAAGGTGATTTGCCTCGTCCAGCCGTCGCGCGAAAAATATTCCGCTTAACCCGTCGGGCAAATCAGTGATTTAACTCCGCGCGTCTCACGGCGGATGAGCGACTATCTGGATTGTCAAGTTGCATTGGCGTAAGCGGCACGCGCCTCGCGTGCTTTGGCGTTGAGGCG
>NZ_JBEGDB010000393.1:0-5692 GCF_043638955.1 Bradyrhizobium sp. 31Argb
CCCAAGGCTTCCTCCTAAAAGAAAGCCTTGAATCACGTTCAATCTGATTTGAGACTCCCAAGAGTCCACACGGCCTAATCCACCGACTCCGCGATCAGGCGGATTCTGAACACGGGCTTCTTGCTCTCGTCGATCAGCTCCATCTGCCACTCGGCGTCCTGCTTGAGGCTGCGTGCGATGCTGCCGAGAAGATTGCCGCTGACCTTGGTCATCTCGGCCCATGCGGCCTCACGGCTTTCGAATTCCGACCCCTGATCGGACGCGCCCGCGAAGCGACCATGGCTGATCCTGAAGAAATATTGCGGCATGTGGAACTCAGTTGTTGCGCCCACCCCCGGCCGTCCTGGTGGAGATTAAGAGATTAGACGCTACCAAGCCATGAATTCGCGAGCCCGTATCACTACGGGTCTTCGCCGCCACGTTGTCGCCTCGATCAAACGAAGTCGGTGGGACCGATGATTCCAGCTAATCGGTCGAACGGCGCAATTCCGCCGCGCCTTCCGGTTGCGCCGGTTCGGGCTTCACCGGCTCGAGCCTGGTGCGCTCGACAGGCGGCGTCTCGACGCGCGCGGACACTTCGGCGCGGGAGGCGTCGGCCGAGCGGGTCGTCTGGGAGGGGCGCAGCGAACGCGGCCGCGCCACCGCGCGCGCCAACAGCATCTGCTGTCCGCCCTGGTGGCGGAAGTCGCAATAGGCAAAGCCCATGCCCGAGACTGAGCCGCGGAACGAGCGATCGTCGCGCTTGTCGAGGTTGAAGCAGGGCTCGAACGGAAGGCCTTTCAGCGAGGCACAGACGGCCTGACCGCGAACCTGCAGCGTATTGCCCGGCAACCTGACATGGCGAATCGGGCCGGAGCCGGAGAACTGGATCGAGCCGGCGGCGCCCATGTCGTCGAGGATGCGACCCGCGCCGCGGGTGCCGTCAAAGCAGGTGAAGGCGAATACCTTGCCGGCGACAAATCGCCTGGCCTCTTCGGCGCTCATCGATCCCGCCAACGCAGGCGCGGCCATCGCGCCGGCCACGACCGTCCCCAATACCAGACGCGCAAGCATGAGCCACTCCACTTACCCAGCGCGGGCACACCGCCTTTACCCGCTGCTTACCATACCAACCAAGGCAACATTGGAGCAGCTTGGTTGGTAAATTCTGAACGCCGTCAGACTATTTTTACCACGATCCGACCGCGGACCTCGCCCGCAAGGATTTTCGGGCCGTACGAGATGGCCTCGTCCAGGCCGATTTCGTGAGTGATATCAGCTAGTTTTGCCTTATCCAAATCGCTGGCGAGGCGGCTCCAGGCCCGCTTGCGACCTTCGATCGGGCACATCACCGAATCGATGCCGATAAGGCACACTCCACGCAAAATGAACGGAGCGACCGAGGAAGGCAGGTCCATGCCGGCGGCAAGCCCGCACGCCGTGACGGCGCCGCCATACTTGGTCATCGAGAGCATGTTGGCGAGCGTAGTCGAGCCGACGCTGTCGACGCCGCCGGCCCAGCGCTCCTTCGCGAGCGGCTTGACCGGGCCGGTCAATTCGCTGCGGTCGATCACCTCGGCGGCGCCGAGGCCCTTGAGGTAGGCTGCCTCCGCTTGCCGCCCGGTGGAGGCGATTACGTGATAGCCGAGCTTGGACAGCACGGCTGTCGCGACTGAGCCGACCCCGCCAGCGGCCCCCGTCACCACGATCGGGCCGCTCTTGGGCGTCACCCCGTGGTCCTCCAGCGCCAGTACCGAGAGCATCGCGGTATAGCCGGCGGTACCGATCGCCATCGCATCGCGCGCCGAGATCCCGTCGGGCAGACGCACCAGCCAGTCGCCCTTGACGCGCGCCTTCTCGGCATAGGCGCCGAGATGGGTCTCGCCGATGCCCCAGCCGTTGCAGACGACCTTGTCGCCTGCCTTCCAGTCGGGATGCGAGGACTGCTCGACGGTGCCGGCGAAATCGATGCCGGCGATCATCGGGAAGCGCCGCACCACCGGCGCCTTGCCGGTCAGCGCCAGGCCGTCCTTGTAGTTCAGCGTCGACCATTCGACGCGGACGGTGACGTCGCCATCCATCAATTCCGCGTCGTCGAATTGCGTGAGCGCGGCGGTCGTACCCTTGTCCGCCTTGTCGATCCTGATCGCCTTGAACGTCGCCACGATGGATCCTCCCGTACTCGCGTTGATCTAGTCCCGCGTCATGGCCGGGCTTGACCCGGCCATCCACGTGCTTGGGTGTCGCTCGACTTTAAAGACGTGGATGCCCGGGACAAGCCCGGGCATGACGACGAATTTGTGCGGGATGCTGTTTATCGCATCAGGCCGGCTGCGCAACCGGGCGCGACACTGGGGCCTCCACGATCGGCAGGTTGATCAGCGCCGACAGCACGCCGAACAGGATCGAGAGCCACCAGATCGGCGTGTAGGAACCATACTGCTCGAACACGATGCCGCCGAGCCAGACGCCCAGGAACCCGCCGACCTGGTGGCTGACGAAGGCGAAGCCATAGAGCGTGGCGAACCAGCGCGTGCCGAACATCAGCGCCACCAGCGCCGAGGTCGGCGGCACCGTCGACAGCCAGGTCAAGCCAGAGACCGCGCCGAAGGCGACCGCGGAGAACGTCGTGATCGGGAACGAGATGAAGGCAACGGTCGCCAGCGCGCGGGTGAAGTAGATCACTGACAGGATGTAGCGCTTGGGGAAGAAGTTCTGCAGCCAGCCGACGCCGAGCGAGCCCATGATGTTGAAGAGGCCGATCGCCGCGATCACCCAGCCGCCGGTCGAGGTCGGAATGCCGCGATCAACGAGATAGGCCGGCAGGTGCACGGTGATGAAAGCGAGCTGGAAGCCGCAGGTGAAGAAGCCGAGCACCAGCAGCACATAGGAGCGATGGCCGAACGCTTCCGCCAGCGCCGTCTTGAACGACTGCTGGTCGGCGGCCGGCACGTTGGTCGTTTCCGCCCGCGGCGTCGCGATCGCAAGCGACAGCGGCACGATCAAGAGCATCAGCGCGGCGAACACGGTCAGCGCGGCCTGCCAGCCGAAATTATCGATCATCGCCACGCCGAAGGGCGCGAACAGGAACTGGCCGAACGAGCCCGCCGCGGTGCCGGCGCCGAGCGCGAGGCCGCGCTTTTCCGGCGGCAGCAATTTGCTGAAGGCCGACAGCACCAGATTGAACGAGGAGCCGGACAGGCCGAAACCGATCAGCACGCCGGCGCCGATGTCGAGCGACAGCGGCGTTGCCGAATAACGCATCATGTAAAGGCCGCCGGCATAGAGCAGCGCGCCCACGATCATTACGCGCACGATGCCGAAGCGGTCGGCGATCGCGCCGGCGATCGGCTGGCCCAGTCCCCACAATAGGTTCTGCAGCGCCAGCGCGAGACCGAAGACGTCGCGGCCCCAGGCGAATTCGCGGCTCATCGGCTGCACGAAGAAGCCGAGCGCCGAGCGTGGCCCAAAGCTGAGCAGCGCGATCGCGCAGCCGCAGATGATGATGATCAGCGGCGTGCGCCAGCTATCGAGACCGGAGGAAGGCCGAAGGTCGCCGGTGGTCACAGCCATCAATTCCCCCTGCATGCTACATCATGGGCGGTCCCACCCGCCGGACGAAAGGTTACAGGGAGTTAATGCATTTGCATGAAAACCCCAAGGGGCCGGAGAGAAAAATTTCAACGCAGGGCAGCCCTGCAGAATGATGGGAACACTCTGCCGTCGTCCCGGCGAACCCCGGACCCATAGCCACAGCGAGGTGTTGTGGCACAAGCAAGTGGTTGCAGCGGAGCACACGGCCTGTGGTTATGGGTCCTCGCTTTCGCGAGGACGACGAGAGAGCTACCGTTTTGCGCTGGCCTGCTCGGCGGAGCTTTGCGCGGCCTCGGCGAGCTCTGCCGAGATCTCCGCGGTCTCGGCCGGGTTTCCCCAGCTCGGCGCGTCGCTGCCATTGCCCCAGGCGCGCGGGCGATAGAAGGTGTGGACGCCGAACTTGTACGTCTTCTTCATTTCGCTGACCCAGGACGGGCGCACCCAATAGGCGTGATAGTGCGTCGACTTGTCGACCTCGGGCAGCCAGAGCCGGCCATCCAGCATCGCCTTGGCGATCTTCCGCGCGCGGTCCCACATATCAGGCTCGCGGATCACGTCGCGGACGTTGTCGCAGGCGAAGGTGAACTGGCAGGCGAAGTGGCGGTACTTGTTCTGGTAGACCACACCGCAGACGGTGGTCGGATATTTGCCGGAGAAAGCGCGGTTCAACACCACCTGCGCCACCGCGATCTGGCCACGCACCGCCTCGCCCCTCGCTTCGAAATAGACGGCTTCGGCAAGGCACTTTTCGGATTTGGCGCGCGACTTCTCGTCGAACAGGCCGAGCCGCTCGGCCGGTGTCTTGGCGTGCTGGTCGTCGGCATTGACCTCGCCCTTCGGCGCAATGCTCTCACCCATATCGCCGGCGCGCACCGGGCCGTCGGCATCGACGGGCAGCGAGGCCATCGCCTTCATGTCCGGATCGGGCGAGGCATCGGGCGCGACGATCGTCGGCTCCTCGCCCGGCTGCCAGCGCTCCATGGTCTCGGGCGTTCCGAGCGACGAGCCGAAGAACAGGTTTGAGGTCTTGAACGCGAACGCATCGCGCGCCGGAGGCGCCGTCTCGGGAGCGGCCGTCGGTGACGCCGGCTGCGACGGCGCATATTGCGGCAATGGCGGCGCGTTCAGCGCGTCCTGCAATTCCGGATCGAGCGGCACATGTGCGGCGGGTGCGCGCGCAGCGGTCTTCATGCCCCTGACCGAAGAGTTCGAGGTCGAGGGATCTTCGCTTGCAGGCGCGGACTCGCTGGGCGCAGCTTCAGCCGGGGGCGCGACGGCGAGACGATCGCCCTTCAGCGTGCGATCGACCGTGGGGAAATCGGAGGCGGCGTAGCGCGGCGGCTGCGCGACGATCGGGTTGCGGGTGATGGAACCGGTGAGGTCGCCGCCCTGGCTGTCGAGCCGCGCCAGCCGATAGGTGGCAACTTGCGGCGAGGACGTCCCGATCGGTCGGCCGAAACTGTAGGCGGCGACGTGGATCGTGCCCATGGCGGAGAACATGCGCTTCTGCCAGCGCTCGGCGACCCCGGGCTGGCGGGCAAGCAGTGACGCGATGTCCTGATATCCGATCTCGGTCGGCATCAATGCGAAGATGCTAAGACCGAGTCCGAAGAGCGCGAACCGTGCGCCCTTCGGATGGTTACGCAACACTAACATCGATACGCTCACGCAACGCTTACAACGACCGAACGCAGTCCATCCGTGCAATTCGACCAAATTTGTTGGTATCGAATTTAGGTTGCCGCGGGGTTAATCGGCGTGGCTTGTCCGCTACACACAAGAGATCGCACAGATTTTGCGCGACGCATCGAATGCATTGGTAAATGCCTCGCGGATGAAAGTGGTAAATATGAGGTCAACGAACGTGGTGAAGAAAGTCTTCACCGCGTGAAGATGCTCGGGACGTGTCAGCGGCTCTATCCGTTGTCATTGCGAGCGGAGCGAAGCAATCCATCTCTCGCCGAGTGGCGGCATGGATTGCTTCGCTCCGCTCGCAACGACGTGGGGTGGGCTCTGATTCAATTGTCCAGCAGCCTGATCGGATCACGCTCTAGGCCGTGTGGACAGTTACCTTATCCAGAGCAGAGTGGCGGCAATGGCGACGACGGCGAAGTAGTTT
>NZ_JBEGDB010000394.1:0-5667 GCF_043638955.1 Bradyrhizobium sp. 31Argb
GTCAGCTACCAGATCAATCGACAACTCTCTGGGTGGATCCTTCCTCCACTGGTAATACGCGCCGTCGGGGCGCACCGAACGGTTTTACATAGGCGGGCGGGATCAGCCGAACTTCATGGCCAAGCTGGGTGAGCTGACGCGCCCAGTGATGGGCTCCGCCACATGCCTTTAAAGCTACCGTGCAACGCGGCTGGGCTGCGAAGAAATCCAAGAGCTTTCCTCGGCTGATCCGTTTGCTGAATACAGCCCGTCCTTTCCCGTCCGCTCCATGAACGTGGAAAACATGCTTAGCGATATCCAGACCGATTGTGCTAACCTGCAACACGGACGCCTCCCTTAAGTGGTGCTAAACACCTCCACTTTGGCACATCGATGCCGTCGGCGGGGCGTCCACCCCATCATAAATCTTCGTCGATGTCCGCTTCGCCCGATACCGACCGCTTATCGGCCACACGGCTCCGAGGGCTTTAGCCACTTCAGCACGTCCTCAGTGTCGAACTCGAACTGCTTGCCCCGACCACCATGAGATTTGACCGGCATTCCGTTCTCGACCCATGCGGAAATCGTCGGCAGCGAATAGCCGAAGATGTCCGCAAGCTCTTGCCGGTTGACGACCTTGCCCATTATTCGTCGATCTCGACGCCCATAGCGGTCAGTTCGGTGTCGATGGCCGCGATGCGCCGATTAAGCTCGGCGACAACGGCGGCCTTGACCGCTGCGACCATCTCGGCGTCCTGATACGTGCCCCTGATCGTCACGCCGAGACCATCGCCGTGATCTGCAATGCGGCGCGCTCCGCACAGCTCGTCGCGTCGCTTCAGAAGGCGCTCGAAGTCGCATGCCTGGGACAGCTTCATGCGAGCCCCCGATCCGCCCGAGCAGCGAGATCAGCGACGACGATGTCCATCTGGCGGAAGGTGGACGCCATGTCGCCTTGGTAGTTGAGGACCGACCGATGCGCCTTGACTTCAAGCTCGGCCTTCTCGGTGAAATGATCCTGCGGGATAAGGCCGGGGCGGACGATCTCGATGACCCATCCACCCATGCGGTCGATGGCTTCGCCCTCATTGGCGTGCCTCACATCCTCGAAGACGACGCGCTTCGGGGTCTCGATGTAGAGTTTGTCGGTCTCGGTGCCGATCCAGAAGTCCGAACCCATATGGTCGCGGCCCCAAAGACCACCGAGCCCTTCCATCGCGTGTCGGGGCGACCGGCCACCCAGCCAGGGCGTCGGCTTCTCTTTCAGATCGCCCTCGATCATGCGCTCGATGGTGGCTTCGTCGCAGTGCCGATACTCGAGTGTTCGCGAACCTCTTGCTCGCCTCGGCCAATATTTCCTCATCATGATAGCGACCGGAAATGTGTGTCAGAATGAGCAGCCTGACGCCCGTCGTTGCCGCGAGCGTGGCGGCTTCGGCCGCGGTAAGATGCCCGTAATCGCGGGCGATGGACGCATCGCGTTGGAGAAAAGTCGCCTCGATCACCAGCACGTCGGCATCGCCAACGTGCTCAGCCAGGCCATCGACAGTCTCGGTATCGCCAACGATGACAAGCTTCTTGCGTCCCTCCGGCGGCCCGAGGACGTCTTCGGGATCGATCGTCTTGCCATCCGCGAGTGTAACGGGCCTTCCTTCCGCCAGCTCCTTGCGCACGGGACCGTCCGGCACCCCGAGGGCCGAAAGGCGGTCTGGCCGAAGATGGCGACGGACCTTACTTTCGAAGGAAAACCCGAAGCTGTCTGTGTCGCGGTGGGGGATCGGAAAGCACCCGATCGTGAAGGCGCCGGCGTCGAGAACCTGGCCGGTCGCCAGCGGAACGAGATCTAGCGGAACGGGCGCACGCCCTTCTCCCCACAAGCCCGCGAGCATCTGGACGACGACGTCGAGGGTAGCGAAGGTAGGCGCGCAGCATGTCCTTCAGCGCGCCAGCGAACCGGCCGCGCACAAACCCGTGGCGCTCGATGAGATGGCGGGCCACGGTGGTCTTGCCGGACCCGATAAAGCCCTTGAGGCCGATAACGATCATGAAAGGAAGGCTCCGATTGGATCTATACGGTCTCAATCGGTATTGTTTCTTTCGAGCGCGTTTCGGTATCCCCTCAGTCCGCCGGACGACGCCGGACCAAAATATCAATTTCGCCCGTCAAAAATCGCCAGTTCGATGTTTTCCGGGTCCGCCTGGGGCCCCCATCCTGCAACCGACCCGAGAACAGAAAGCGCCTTTTGAAATTTTGTATCTAGCGATATCGGGCGGTCGCGCGTCACCCGCATGGGGAAGGGCCCTGGCAGGACCCAAAGTGTTACAACTCTGCGAGATGCTCGAAGCCGGCAAGAGGTGCGAAGAGCTAGATCATGGATGCTGATCCCGAGCGATGTCGGTTCCGAGGTTGGCGGGTGCGAACGCTGCGTGACCATGGCCACGTCAGGTTCTCGACAGCTTCCCACAGTAGGAGACCTGCTCAGGTAATCTTGAACGTGAGGCTAACGTGGACCCGCAAGACTTTGATCCATTTAATGTGGCAGCTT
This sequence comes from Bradyrhizobium sp. 31Argb, assembly GCF_043638955.1. NCBI lineage: Bacteria > Pseudomonadati > Pseudomonadota > Alphaproteobacteria > Hyphomicrobiales > Nitrobacteraceae > Bradyrhizobium > Bradyrhizobium sp. 31Argb. The sequence goes on from NZ_JBEGDB010000394.1 coordinate 2,526, forward strand.
CGTCGCAGGTGCAGCACGCCGCTTCGGAAGAGCCGCAGACGGGCCAGGCCCGCCAATTTGAGCAGCACTTGGCCCAGGCAAGCCAGGCCGCTCCCGTTGCCAGCAGGCCCTCCAGCTATCCACATCTGTCTACAAAAGACCGGAACTTTATCGATAGCGTGATCACTCAATATGCGGCTCAGAAAAAGCCAAAACCTGAAACGGTTAGAGGCTATACTCAGGCACTTCGTCGACTTGGGAATGATCTCCGCGCTCGCGGCCAGACGACCGATCTAGCAAACCACAAGTCCCTGCTCGAGCACGCAACTACTTTCTTTCCGAAAGACAACAAAATGAAGAAAGCGGTGGCCGTCCTTCGTGCGTATCATGGCACCAGTCATTTAGTTTCTCGCGAGGAACCGCGCGCGCTCTCCTCAGGGAAAGACGCATCTAACGATGTCCAACAATCCCTTGGCGAAAGGACGGATGCACGCGCCAGGAGCAATCTCCTGCCAAGCGAAGGGGTCCTTATCAATCATGAGCATGACGCGGCTCAATCGAGAGCAGCGAAGAGACAGAGGGCGCTGCCCGATCTTGAAGAGGTTGTGATATACCGACAGTCAAGCGCGAACGCCGCTTCAGCAGAAAGTAGCGGTGCACCGCGGGTTGCAGCAACAGGCGTCATAGTCCGAGGGCATCCGGATAAGCGGCCTCTTTATTCCGAGGATGCTGCTGTCGTCCTGAAGCTTGAGCACGCCCTCATAGAGGGCGGCATGAGCAGCCAAGGGGCGCATGAGCATGGAAGCCGCCTCATTAACTATAGCCGTTGGCTGTTCAAAGATAACCGACCGGGCATTGTTGCTCGGCTGGACAGCAAGTCGCTGATCGACGATGGTGCCATACACAAATACCCCGGAGGGAATACTGCGAAACTCCTTAGATCCTTAGAGTATTTCCGCACCTTGCGGGCGACGGGAGTAGTCGTGCCCAAGAAACCCGGCGGCCCTCGCGCTGAGCTTAATCCTTCCCCCCAGAACGTCGCCCTCATCAATCCCGAAACCGCGGCGCTGATGGAACCGCGGCGCATCGACGACGCCGCTGCGCAGCACAGCGTGCCGCACCAAGCGGGTACTCGGCTAGAGGAGCTTCAGGAAGAACAGGACGGTCACCCCGCCGTATCGGCTTTCATGCAGGCGCAAGCCGCATTCCGTTTAGAGCAGCTCCCGCAGGGAGAGCTTCAGCGACTGGAAAAACAATTGCATGACGAGCGTCACGGACTAGGAGACAATCATTCTGCTCTGTCGTTTTCCATCGATTCGGAAGACCTTACTTTGGATCCCGAGCTGTTCTCTCTAGAGGACCTTCTGCGACCGCTTGATGACGAGCCAGCAGAGGAGCTTCAGGAAAGGCGAGATGAACACTCCGCCCCGTCGGCTTTCATTCAAGCGCAAGCCGCATTCCATTCAGAGCAGCTCCCTCAGGGAGAGCTTCGGCGAGTGCTGGATCATCTGGATGATGAAGCCATGCCGTCAGCAGTCTCCGACCCTTCAGAGGAGCTTCAGCGACTGGAAAAAGAGTTGCATGACGAGCTTCACGGACTAGGAGACAATCATCCTGCTCTGTCGTTCTCCATCGATCCGGAAGAGTTTACTTTTGATCCCGAGCAGTTCTCTCCAGGGGAGCTTCGGCGACTGCTTGATGCCGAATCCGCAGAGGAGCTTCACGAAAGGCGAGATGATCACCCCGCCCCGTCGGCTTTCATTCAGGCGCAAGCCGCATTCCATTCAGAGCAGCTCCCTCAGGGAGAGCTTCGGCGAGTGCTGGATCATCTGGATGATGAAGCCATGCCGTCAGCAGTCTCCGACCCTTCAGAGGAGCTTCAGCGACTGGAAAAACAGTTGCATGACGAGCTTCACGGGCGACGGGACAATCATGCACTCGATGCGCCATCCACGCATGTAGCGAATGATCGGCGCGACACTGCCTGACACGATCCCGTCGATGACGTCCGCCCCAGCACAGTAATGCGGCGCGCTGATCCTTAGCAGGCCCGAGGTCTTGGTCGAAGGGGCTGACATCGCTGGTATGGCCGTAGTCCGAGTTGTTTGCATTTTCTGCAAAGAGTTATCTTGGTCGCTGTGCAGTTCATCGGCCAGAGCCATGGGGACCGTCGGGCTCAAGATGCCGAGATCGCGAGCGCGAGTAGAACCGTGCGTCGTCTATTACGAGGGGGAGTCATTTCGCTCATGAACCTTCCCGACCAAAGGGGCGGTGGAGTCGATTCGCTCATGGACCCTCTATCGCGTCGCTGCAGACCACCGCGCGATAGAAGTGCTGCGGGAAGCGCGCCTGGACAACGCCCGACACGGTCCCGAGAAAATCCCAATGCTCATTGATCGTCGCACTGCCCTGAAGCACCGCGAGCGTTTGCAGCGGCAGCCGCTTCTTCGTGCGACGACGCACGATCAGCACCTTGCCGTTGCTCACGATCTGGAACGGCTTCCGCTTCTGACCGTCCATGCGCTTCAACTGGCGGCGCACAACGGTATGCACCGGCGCACTGCCAATCGATCCGTAGGGCTTGATCAGAAGCGAGACGGCCACGGCTATCTCGCTTCGCGCGGACCGACAGAGCGTTGTCGGGATACTTCTCCTTGCCCGCACCGATGACGTGGCGCTCCATGTACTTGTCGATGCTGCCCACCGTCGCCATGAGCGTGCTGCCGTTGGCAGGGCGGATGCGGATGCCGCCGACAACCCATGGCCGCCCGGCATCGTGCATCGAATGACTCGCCTTGCGCTCGTGCGCATCCGTTTCAAGTTGACTGTCCATGCCCGCAAAGAACGCGTGCTATTGGCGGAGGAAGAGGAATAGCGCGGCGTTGCCTATCTGGTAGTCCGCAATGCGCTTCTCCCTAATCCTATCCACCAGCTCATTGGCCGCCGCGAAATATTCTTCGGCAAGGGAAGCAGTGTTGGCCTGCATCATGCCGCCGATGGCAAATCCGTGCGGCCCAGACCATTCATCCTCACGCGCGTGATCCCCGGTTAGCTCCTCGAAGTGTCATTCGGCGCGCTGTTTGACCCCGCATTGCCTCACCAAGGATGTTACCGGAGAACTGACCGTCAGGATTGGGGCGGCGATACCGAATCGGATCGGTGT
>NZ_JBEGDB010000395.1:0-5641 GCF_043638955.1 Bradyrhizobium sp. 31Argb
GGTGGCCACCGGCCAAGACGCTAAATCGCTTCCATCGCACAAATCATGCCCGTGCAGATACAAGGGGTTCTCTCCGCAGGTTCGGTGCTCGCGGGAGCAACCCCTTCACCCGAACGAGTTTGTTGCCGGCAGCGGAACTGCCCTCTCCCGCAAGGGGAGAGGGCGCTGTAACGGGCGCCGGCGAAGCGGATATCCGGGGAGGAACGAGAAAAATGCCGATCAATTACGAGCAACTGAGGGCCCTGAAAAACCTCGGCCAGAAGTACAGCTACGGCGATCGCGAGGTGATGCTCTACGCCTATGGCATCGGCATCGGCGCCGATCCCATGGACGAGCGCGAACTCGCTTTCGTCAATGAGGCGACGCTGACGCCGCGTCCGCTGAAGGTGGTGCCGACCTTCGCATCGGTGGCGGCCTGGGGCGCCGGCCCCGGGGAGATGAATCTCAATCGCGTCCTCGTCGTCGACGGCGAGCGCGACATCACCTTCCACAAGCCGCTGGCGACCGCCGCAAACATCACTGCTGATTCCAGCGTGCTCGACGTCTTCGACAAGGGCAAGGACAAGGGCGCGGTGATCCGCCACCAGACCATCCTCAGGGATGAGAAGGGCGAGAAGCTGGTCACGCTGGTCGCCTCGCGCTTCGCCCGCGGCGATGGCGGCTTTGGCGGACCGTCCGAGGGCCAGCCCGAGCCGCACAAGGTGCCGGAGCGCGCGCCCGACCGGACCGTCGACATCGCAACGCGCCCGGACCAGGCGCTGATCTACCGCCTCTGCGGCGACCGCAACCCGCTGCACTCCGATCCGGAGTTCGCGAAAAAAGCAGGCTTCCCGCGGCCAATCCTGCACGGCATGTGCACCTACGGCATCACCTGCCGCGGCGTGCTGCAGACCTATGCCGATTACGATCCGTCCGCCTTCAAGCAGCACGTCGCGCGCTTCTCCTCGCCCGTGTTTCCCGGCGAGACCGTGACCATGGATCTCTGGAAGGACGGCAACGTGATCTCATTCGAGGCCAAGGTGAAATCGCGCGGCGTCACCGTGATCCGCAGCGGCAAGACGGTGCTGGGTTGATGATTCCGGTGGAGGCGCTTTGAGCTGTCTCGTCATGCCCGGGCTTGTCCCGGGCATCCACGTCTTTCTTGCCAATGGCGACAAAGGTCGTGGATGGCCGGGACAAGCCCGGCCATGACGGAGAAAAGGAATAACGAAGCGGGAGAAACAACCATGGGATTACTCGACGGCAAGGTGGCGCTGATCACCGGCGCGGGCGGCGGACTCGGTGAAGCCTACGCAAAACTGTTCGCGCGCGAGGGCGCGGCGGTGGTGGTCAACGATCTCGGCGGCCCGCGTGATGGCTCGGGCGCCGACAAGTCGATGGCGCAGCAGGTGGTGGATGCGATCAAGGCCGAGGGCGGCCGCGCGGTCGCCAATGGCGCCGACATCTCGACGCTGGAGGGCGGCCAGTCGGTGTTCGACGATGCCATCAAGAATTTCGGCCGCGCCGACATTCTCGTCAACAATGCCGGCATCCTGCGCGACCAGACCTTCGCCAAATCGAGCGAGGCCGACTGGGACAGGGTGATCAAGGTGCATCTGAAAGGCACGTTCTGCTGCACGCTGCCGGTGTTCCGATGGATGCGCGAGAACGGCGGCGGCGTCATCGTCAACACCTCCTCGACCTCGGGGCTGATGGGCAATTTCGGCCAGAGCAATTATGGTGCGGCCAAGGGCGGCATCTGGGGCTTCTCCAACGTGCTCGCGATCGAGGGCCGCAAATACAACATCCGGATCTGGACGCTGGCGCCGGGCGCGCTGACCCGCATGACCGCAGACCTGCCCCGCTATAAAGAAAACCCCGGCGCTGCGCTCGACCCGGACGGCATTGCGCCGGCCGTGCTATACATGGTCAGCGACTTGTCGGGCGACCAGACCGGCAAGGTGCTCGGCGTCTCCGGCCCGCGCGGGGTCAGGGAGATGCGGATGATGGAAATGGAAGGCTGGAAGCCGCCGTTCACGGGCTGGAAGGCCGAGGATATCGTCACCCACGCCAAGGACATCTTCTTCTCGGAAGAGCAGATCAAGATGGGCGCGCGGCGGTTTTGAAGTACACAGTCGTTCCGGCCACGCGCAGCGTGAACCCGGAACCTCGAGATTCCGGGTTCGATGCTGCGCATCGCCCCGGAATGACAAGAGAGGATAGAGGCACGAATGACGAAGCTCACCGCCCAGGCCGCCGGCACCTTTGCGATCGCGCCGACGCCGTTCCATGACGACGGCCGCATCGACGAGCGTTCGATCGACCGGCTCAGCGACTTCTACACCGAGGTCGGCTGCGACGGCGTCACCGTGCTCGGCATCCTGGGCGAGGCGCCAAAGCTCGATGCCGCCGAGGCTGAGCAGGTGGCTGTTCGCTTCGTCAAGCGCGCCAAGGATCTGCAGGTGATCGTCGGCGTGTCCGCGCCGGGCTTCGCCTCGATGCGCTCGCTGGCCAAGGCATCGATGGATGCCGGCGCCGCCGGCGTCATGATCGCGCCGCCGCCGCACCTGCGCACCGACGACCAGATCACCGCCTATTTCAAGCAGGCGCAGGAAGCGATCGGCGACGACATTCCATGGGTGCTGCAGGACTACCCGCTGACGCTCACGGTGGTGTTCACGCCGGCGGTGATCCGCAAGATCGTGATGGACTGCCCGTCCTGCGTGATGCTCAAGCACGAGGATTGGCCGGGTCTGGAGAAGATCACCACGCTGCGCAATTTCCAGAAGGACGGCTCGCTGCGCCCGCTGTCCATCCTGGTCGGCAATGGCGGCCTGTTCCTCGATTTCGAGATGGAGCGCGGCGCCGATGGCGCGATGACGGGCTACGCATTCCCCGAGCTTTTGATCGACGTGGTCAAGCTCTCCAAGGCCGGCAAGCGCGACGCCGCGCATGATCTGTTCGACGCACATCTGCCGCTGATCCGCTACGAGCAGCAGCCGGGCGTCGGGCTCACCGTGCGCAAATATGTGCTGCAGAAGCGCGGCATCATCGCCTCCAGCGCCCAGCGCAAGCCGGGCGCCGTCATCACGCCGCAGGCGAGGGCGGAGGTCGATTACCTCCTGTCGCGCGTGGCCCGCGTCGACCGCCGCGCCAATCTGCAGCCGCAGTCCAGCGCCGCAGGCTAGCCATGGCCGAGACCGTTACGCCGCGCCCTGCCTCCACCATCCTGCTGCTCCGCGACGCGGCGGCACGGCGGGAAATCGAAATCTTCATGATGGTCCGCCATTACGAAATCGATTTCTCCTCCGGCGCGCTGGTGTTTCCCGGCGGCAGCGTCGACAAGGGCGACAAGGAGATCATCGCCAACCACGCGCTCTATTCCGCCGGCGAGGGGCTCGACGAGAGCGCGCTCAGCTTCCGCATCGGCGCTATCAGAGAAACCTTCGAGGAGAGCGGCATCCTGCTGGCGCGGCCGAAGGGATCGAGCGAACTGGTGGATGCCACCCGCGCCCGCGAGATCGAGCTCGCGCATCGGAGCCGGCTCTGCGAAAGCAAAACCAGCTTCCTGAACGTGCTGGCCGAGACCGGCATGGTGCTGGCGCTCGACGAACTCGTCCCTTACGCGCACTGGATCACGCCGGAAGGCATGCCGAAGCGGTTCGACACCTGGTTCTTCCTCGCCGCGGCGCCTCCAGAGCAGCTCGGTACCCATGACGGCAGGGAATCCACCGATTCGATCTGGGTTTCCCCCCGTGAGGCCTTGGAAGGCGGGGAAAGCGGCCGCTTCAAGCTACCGTTCCCGACCACCCGCAACCTGATCAGGCTAGGCAAGCAGGCCAGCGTCGGCGAGGCGCTGCAGGACAGCCGCGGCAAATCCATCGTCACGGTGATGCCCGTCATGACCAAGACCGCCACCGGCCGCCAGCTCCGCATTCCGCTCGAGGCCGGCTATGACGGCGAGGTCTTCGAGGTCGGCGCCGCCGGCTAATCGCGGGCGGCGCGCCTGCTCAGCCCGGACGGACTATGTGGGCCTCTTAATGGAGAAGTCTCCGCAGACGTAATTCCAATTCGTCAGCACCTTGTTGATCCATGATCGGTCCGAGGAAACGATCAATCCAGTGATGTTTTTCGAATCTGGGCCGGGCTTCATTGCGAGCACGTTTTCGAACGATACGGTGGTGTCATCATTCTTGGCCTTGAAGACAAGAAAAATAGATGACGCTCCGTCGATGAACAGTCCTGTCGTGTCTTTCGCTTCTTCGTAACAGCCGAAACGGATGTATCGTCTCTCGGGAGGAGGCTGAGTATTTTCGGCGGTGAGCTTCTTAATAAGATCAAAGCGTTTGTAAGAACCGTTGCCGCCAACGACCAGGTCCGATGTCTTGTCGACGACTGCAATATCTTCGGCAAGAAGAGTGGTGAGATGGTCGACCGCTTGCTGAGGATGCGGATTGTTTCTTGCATATTGGGCGAGGGATATGACGAGATCATCGACCTTGGAAGCTATCACCCTGAATTTTGGTTGAGTGCTGCTTGGATCGACGGGAAGAAGGTACCGGTCAATGTCGTCTTGGCCGAATTTCTGCTCGGCCAGGAAGTCCTTCCAAATCAGACTGTTTTGGTCCCTGCGGCCTGCAATTGCCATCGCGTAAGGGTATGAAAGGCAATCCAGCATCTGGCCTTTGTTGATGCCGGCCTTGCCGGCAAGCGCAATCATTCCATAAGCGATATCGATCGTGGAGCGAAAACCAAGGTCCGATATCCCGGCGCGGGCAGCTAGGCAGCTTTGCTTGAGCTTGGTTGCGTCAATCTTGTCTGGCGCAGCCTTCACCTGAGCGCGAAGATCGTCGCGGAAGCTTGGATTTCTGTCCAGCACGATCGATTCGATTGATCGGATCGTCACACTAACGGCAGCGTAGTCGGTGACGTAGCTGTAAGTCCCCGTCCGCAAAACATCCACCGGTCTCGTTTGAGTACTTCCCGATTTCAGCGCGCCGAGCAACTTGCTGAAAGGGTCGGCCGCGGATTGCAGGTTGGTGATCTTCGACGCGATTTCGGTCGGCAGGGCTTGTCCTGTGAAGAACGAGAACAGCGGCGAAACGATGCCGAGCAGACCGGATACAAACTGCCCAAGCGGGCCGCCGGCGGGATCGTCGTTTTCGTTCTTCACTGCGACCAAAGCGAGTTTCGAGCCTGCGACAAGGAAGTCCTTCTTGCAGTGCCGATAGTCGTACGACGTCCAGTCTTTGCTGCTTGCGCTATAGGCCTGAACCGCTCCGACCGCATCGCTCGGGAGCTTGTCCACGGCGGGAGTGCCGGTGCCGACAGATTTTGTAATCAACAGTAGAAGGCTGCGTGTCTTGCCGGTCCATGCGTTCGTCACGCCCTCAAGCGATCCGCCACGTGGAGAGCATCGGACCTCAACGGCGTAAAGGCCGAGACTTTGAACCTTCGGATTTTTCGATGAAGGCCAGGTCCAATCAACTTGATCTTCCCAAGCGGCACTGACAGGCGTGGCGACGGTAAGAAAACTCAACAACGATAGCAACTTCGCAAAACGATGCCCCATAAAATCCCCCACTATCGCATTGCCTCATCAAGAATGTTACCGGAGAACTGACCGTCAGGATTGGGGCGGCGACACCGAATCGGATCGGTG
>NZ_JBEGDB010000396.1:0-5553 GCF_043638955.1 Bradyrhizobium sp. 31Argb
ACGCAACCTCGGACCGGCCGACAGTCGGAGCTACATCCGTCAAGCGAAAGTAACATCCTCAGGTGAGGCAATACGAGATAGCAATATTGCCTGCCGAAGGCCGCGCGAGAAAAATCCTGCCACTGGTGTCGGTGCGCAGGCCATCGACTTCGAAATCAGCGAACCGCCTGACCTGTCGTGGATCGAGCAGTCTGCTGCCTTCGAGCCGATAGGCCCATACTTGCCGGGAATCCGACTCGCTGACGTAGAGCGTCGTGCCATCCCGGCTCAGATCGATCCCGTTGGTCACGCCCATGCGCGGTCGCGTGCTGGACATCACTTCGCCGCGGCCCTTGCCGTCGGCGTCGCGGGTGATTCGCCAAATCTGACCCGAGCCTGATGAAAATCGCGGGTCGCTGGCGTAGAGCGTGCCATCTGCCGCTATCGCCAGATCGTTCGGCTGATTGAAAAGATCGGAATGAAAGTAGACACGCGGCGTCGAGTCGCCGCGCTCGATCACGAAGACATTGTGCTTCTTGAAATCGGCGATGTACATCCGCCCGTCGCGGTCAAAGCGGATGCCATTGCCGATGCTGCCGGTAGGAAGCGACGTGAAGAGTTGCGATTGAGATGCGCCTGGCGCGACTTTGCCGATATTGCCACTCTGTCGAAAGTTGACGGCATAGAGATTGCCCGATGCATCCACCGCGGGCCCCTCAATCCCGGCAGTGTATTCGCCCGGCGTTGTGACCCTTTGACTCACGAACAGGGTGTCCTGCGCATTGGCGCGTGGGCCAGCGACGAAAGCCGCGACTACGGCAAGACAAGCCACAATCTGTCGCGCTCGAAAGCCGGGTCTTGCAGTCGCCATCGCCAACCCCCTGTTGCAAATGGATTGTGATAGATGCAATGATAGATTGTAATAAACTTGAATGCACTTACTTCTTAAAGGGGATGCGTTCGACACGTTTCACGGCCGGCGCACTTCTCCCGCCGGGCTGCATCGGCAGCGACGTGTGCGTCGCAACAGCTTTCGCCCATTCCCGTCAAACCGATGGTGATCGAAAGTGATTTTGGACTCGCGGACGGGTCTCCGCGGCTACACCGTCCACGGCTTCTCGCCGCTCCGCTGCGACAGCGTGAATATTTCCACCCCATCGGCGGTCACGCCGACCGAATGCTCGAATTGCGCCGACAGCGAGCGGTCGCGCGTCACCGCGGTCCAGCCGTCGGACAGGATCTTCACATGCGGCTTGCCGAGATTGATCATCGGCTCGATGGTGAAGAACATGCCGGGCTTCAGCGCCACGCCTTCGCCGGGCCGGCCGACATGGATGATGTTCGGCTCGTCGTGGAACATACGCCCGAGGCCGTGGCCGCAGAAATCGCGCACCACGCTCATGCCCTGCGGCTCGACATAGCTCTGGATCGCATGGCCGATGTCGCCGGTGGTGGCGCCCGGCTTCACCGCGGCGATGCCCCGCATCATCGCCTCATAGGTCACCTCGATCAGCCGCTCGGCTTTGCGCGCGATCGGCCCGACCGCATACATGCGGCTGGAATCGCCATACCAGCCGTCGACGATGAAGGTGACGTCGATATTGACGATGTCGCCTTCCTTCAGCGGGCGGTCGCCGGGCATGCCGTGGCAGACCACATGGTTCAGCGAGGTGCAGGTCGAATAGCGATAGCCGCGATACATCAGCGTCGCCGGATAGGCGCCATGGCTGAAGGCGAACTCGCGCACGAACTGGTCGATCTGCGAGGTCGGGATTCCCGGCTTGACGATGTCGGTGAGCTCGTCGAGGCATTTCGACACCAGCGCACCTGCTTTGCGCATGCCGACGAAGCCGCTTTGTCCGTGCAACTTGATCTGGCCGGTCTTGCGTAGGGAGGTGTCGGTTGCTTCGATATAGCTCATGGTCGGGTCATTTGGCGGGGTCTGTCGGACTGGCGGTAATTGACCTAATTTAATGATCGAGGCGGCCAGCGCAAGCCAAGGTTGGGGCCGAAATGGCCTTTCCTGCCATGGATTTAGCTGGAAGTCTCGATCACGGTCTCGACCGGCAGGGCGCCGCGGACCCGAAGTTCCCGCACCGGATAGGGCACGCGGATGCCCTTGCGCTTGAAGGCGTCCCACAGCGCCAGCATCACGTCGCTTTTGACGTTGTCGAGGCCATCAGGGTCGCCAATCCAGAAGGTCAGCGAGAATTTCATCCCGGCCTCGGCGAATTCGGTCAGGATGCAGTTCGGCGGCTTGCCCTTCAATGCCCGCGGCGCCGCGGCGGCGATCTCGATGGCAAGCTTGCACACCAGCCGCGGATCGGCGTCGTAATTGGTGCCGAAGGGGATTTTGACCAGCGTGTTCTTGTCGGTATAGGTCCAGTTGACGACCTTCTGCGTCACCAGGTCCTCGTTCGGGATCAGGAATTCGCGGCCGTCGCCGGCGGCAACCGAGATGTAGCGCGTTTTCATCGCGCTGATGCGCCCCGAACTGTCGCCGATGGTGACGAGGTCGCCGGGCTTCACCGATTTGTCGGCGAGCAGGATGATGCCCGAGATGAAGTTGGCGACGATCTTCTGCAGGCCGATACCGATACCGACACCGACCGCGCCGGAGAACACCGCGAGCGCCGACAGGTTGATGCCGACCGCGCTTAGCGCGATGGCGATTGCAACCACCATCAGCCCGATGCGGATGATCTTGATCAGCAGCACCTGGATCGACGGCGTCAGGTCGGTGGCGCGGTTGATGCGGCTCTCGACGAAATTGCTCGCGATGTTGGTCAGCCACAGCGCCAGGATCACCAGCGCGCCGGCCTTGATCAGGAGCAGCGGCGTCAGCCGCAGGCCGCCGATCTCGATTGCGACCGAATCCAGCGCCTCCGCCGTCGCATCGAGCTGGCCGATGATGCTGAGCGCCGCGACGATCCAGGCCCCCAGCGACACCAGGCGGACGATGAGGGCGTTGCGGATCACCGATGTCACCAGGCAGATCACCAGCCAGGCCAGCGCCAGCTTGGCCGAGACCACGATCAGATAGCTGCGGCTCGGCCAGGTCGAATGTGCCATGATGATGCGCGTCGCGATCATCAGGAGCGCGAACACCGCGGTCGAGGCGCTGCCGACCAGCACGCGCAGGAAATGCCTGAGCGGCAGCGGCAGGTGCGATCCCAGCGAATCCGTGTTGACCCGTACGCGGATCGCGGCGTCGGCCGCATAGGCGATGCCGGCGGCGGCCAGGATGATGCCGAACTGCAGATAGAACCAGGGCGAGGTGACCTCCGCGCCGACCGACCGTGCGGCCATCTGCAGGGTCTCGATGACGTCCTTCAGCTCCATTTCCATCGGCGAAATCTCATGAAGTGCAGATTCAAGCGAATTTGATTCGAACGGTCGGCACGATCCCACAAACGCGACGCGCGGACCATCGCCACAACGGGAGGGCGAAGTGAGGTTGGGTGTAAAACCAGAAGTCTGACGCCATGTTCAGAAAATGGGTTGGCGTCGAACTGTGGCGACGGTAAGGATGCATTGCAACCCTTCTCCTTCCTTACGGCGTATGGCTTCTCTCGATCAGGTCAGCATAGCCATCCTGCTTGGCGCAGTTCTCGTGATGGCCGGCATCCTGTCGAGCCTTTTGGCGCTGCGCTTTGGCGCCCCCCTGCTGCTGGTCTTCCTCCTGATCGGCATGCTCGCGGGCGATGCCGGTCCCGGCCATCTGCAGTTCGACGACGTCCGCACCACCTATCTGGTGGGCTCGGTGGCGCTGGCGCTGATCCTGTTCGACGGCGGACTACGCACGCGCTTCCAGAGCATCCGTGCCGTGCTGGCGCCCTCGATGGTGCTCGCGACCGCCGGCGTGCTGTTGACCGCGCTGGTCACGGCGCCGGTGGCCAAATATATGCTCGACCTCTCCTGGACCGAGGCGCTGCTGGTCGGGGCCGTGGTGGCCTCGACCGACGCCGCGGCGGTATTCCTGCTGGTCCACACCCAGGGGTTGCGCCTGCGCCCGCGTGTCGGCGCCACGCTGGAGGCCGAAAGCGGCACCAACGATCCGTTCGCGATCTTCCTGACGCTGATGCTGGTGGAGTTCATCTCGCTTGGGGAAAGCTCGGCGTCGCACGTCATCCTGGAGTTCGCCCGCGAGGCCGTGCTTGGGGCGATCGTGGGCGTGATCGGCGGCCGGCTGGTCGTGATCGCCATGAACCGCGTCGCTCTGCCGCAGGGCCTGCACGCGCCGTTCGTGACCACGGCGGCGCTGGTGATCTTCGGCGCGGCGCAGATCGCCCATGCCTCCGGCTTCCTCGCCGTCTATCTCGCAGGCATCATCATCGGCAACCGGCCGACGCGCGCGCACAGCTCGGTGGTCGCGTTCCTCGACGCCGCCACCTGGCTCGCGCAGATCGTGATGTTCGTGCTGCTTGGGCTTCTGGTATCGCCGCATCGCGTGCTCAGCAGCCTGGGTGCTTCAGTCGTGGTGGCGCTGGCGCTGATGCTGCTGGCGCGGCCGCTTGCGGTATTCGCCTGCATGGCGCCGTTCCGCTTCAACTGGCGGGAGAAGCTGTTCATCGCCTGGACCGGGCTGCGCGGCGCGGTTGCGATCTTCCTCGCCTCGATCCCGATGCTGGTGGGCCTGTCGAAGGCCTATCTCTATTTCGATGTCGCCTTTGTCGTCGTCATCATCTCGCTTTTGCTGCAGGGCTGGACCCTGGCGCCGGCGGCGCGTCGGCTGCACGTGGCGCTGCCGCGTGTCGACCGTGGCCCGCGGCGCGTCGAATTGGACCTGCCCGGCCAGCTCGAGCAGCAACTGGTCGGCTATCCCGTCGGTGCGAAAAGCCTGTTTTTCCGCCGTGGATTGCTGCCGTCCTGGTCGAAGCCGACGCTGGTGATCCGCGACGAGAACATCCTCTCCCCCGCTGAGGCCGACCCGATCGCACCCGGCGACTACCTCTATCTGCTGGCGCCGCCGGAGCGGGCGGAAGCGCTCGACCGCTTCTTCGTCGACATGCCCCCGGGCACCGCGCCGGATCCGCATCTGCTCGGCGACTTCGTGGTCTCCGGCGAACATACGCTCGGCGAGCTTGCCGAGATCTACGGCGTGACCGTCGACGAGGACCAGAAGAAGCTGACGCTGTCGGATTATTTCGACATCCATCTCGACCGCGCGCCGAAGGAAGGCGCGGAGCTCGCGCTGGACAGCATTGTCTTGGTCGCGCGCAGCCTCGGCGGCGGCAGGGTCAATGTCGTCGGCCTGCGCCTGCCGGAGGACGAGGAGCCGGCCGTGCCGCCGACCCGGCTGCAGCAGTTCAAGCGCAAGCTCGCCGGGATCTGGTCATCAGTCGCGGGAGTTTAGGGCCTCGCGTCAAAACGGCGTAGCCCGGGTGGAGCGCCAGCGTAACCCGGGTCGTCTCCCATCAACGAGCTGTCCCGAGTTACGCTGACGCTCCACTCGGGCTACGCGGCTGTTTGACGTTTGAATCCGAACCTCTCTCCACGTCGTCCCGGGCTTGACCCGGGACCCATATGTGGACGGCCCCCGTGGCACAAGAGCTTTTGAGGTGATCGGATCGC
>NZ_JBEGDB010000397.1:0-5500 GCF_043638955.1 Bradyrhizobium sp. 31Argb
CAAAGCTCGCGCCAAACTCGGCCGCGCCTATCCAGCCACCCCCAAAGAGTCAAAATCACTGTGATAGACCACTAGGGAGTGTGGTATGGAAATCGGGCGTGTGGTCGGGACGGTGGTTTCGACAATCAAGTCGTCCGGCCTGAACTCCTACAAGTTGCTTATCGTAACGCCTCTCGCTTTTGGCGAGGAGCCGGCGGCTGCCCAAGGAGCTGCCCAAGCCGCCAAGAATTACGTCGCGATTGATCTGGTAGGCGCCGGCGAGGGCGAGGTCGTGCTCGTCACGACCGGAAGCGCCGCGCGCGTCCTGGACGCCACTGAGGTTCCGACCGACGCCGCCATCATCGCGGTCATCGATACCGTCCAGATCGGCAGCCGCAATGCCTATTCGAAAGCCTGACCGGCAAAGGCGCCTGTCGAGACACCGCACTCAACCCAAGCAACGAGGAGAAACACAGATGAACAACACGCCGACAACGGGTCAGCCGAGAGGCGCTCTGGGCCTGATCGAGACCAAGGGCCTTGTGGGCGCCATCGAGGCGGCCGACGCGATGGTCAAGGCAGCCAATGTGAGGCTGATCGGGCGCGAGCAGATCGGCGGCGGGCTCGTGACCGTCATGGTCAGAGGCGACGTCGGCGCCGTGAAGGCCGCCACCGATGCAGGCGCGGCAGCCGCGGGCAAGGTCGGCGAAGTGGTTTCCGTTCACGTCATTCCGCGGCCGCATGAGGACGTGGAGGGAATCCTCGGCAAGGGGTGAGCGCATCGTCAGTTTGAACCTCGAAATTCGAAGGCATGAGCGAGCCGATGGGCGTGGCAGTGGATCTTGATTCCGATTTGGCGGGTTTGGCGGACGCGCGCAGCAAAGCGCGTCAGGCGCGATCGGCGTTCCGAGCATTTGCCGGAGTAGACCAGGAGAAAATCGACAACATCGTTCGGGCAATGGCGGAGGCCGGCACCGCGGCCGCCCAGGAACTCGCGCGACTGGCGGTCGATGAGACCGGGTTTGGCGTCTACGAGGACAAGATCCTCAAGAACCTCTACAATACCAAGTTCGTCGCCGCTTCCATGCTGTCGATGCGGACCATTGGAGTCTTGTGGGTAGACGAAGTCAACCGCATGACGGCCATCGGGTCGCCGATGGGCGTGATCGCGGCCATCATCCCAGTCACCAATCCGACCTCGACCGTGCTCTTCAAATGCCTGGCGGCCGTAAAGTCAGGCAATGCGATCGTGTGCGCGCCCCATCCCCGTGCTATCCGTAGCTGCGTGCGCGCGGCGGAAGTCATGGCGGAGGCGGCGGTCAAGGCCGGCGCGCCGAAGGGCCTGATTTCCTGTCTCTCGCTCCCGACCATCCAGTCGACGGGTGAGCTCATGCGACACCCCGACGTCTCGGTCGTGCTGGCGACCGGCGGTCCGGGAATGGTGCGCGCGGCCTATTCCAGCGGCAAGCCGACATTTGCGGTCGGCGCCGGCAATGTGCCGGTTTATATCCATCGGTCGGTCAAGGACGTGAAAGAAGCCGCGCTGATGGCGATCACGTCGAAATCCTTCGACAATGGCACCGCGTGCGTCGCCGAGCAATCCATCGTGCTCGACGAACCGATTGCGGATGCCGCAATCGCCGCTTTCGCAGCGCAGGGAACGTTCTTCCTCAGCGCACCTGATCAGCGACGGCTTGCGGACGTCATCTTCACCGAGAAGGGCGAACTCAGGCCGGAGGCCGTGGGCCTTTCCGCCCAGGAACTGGCGCGAAGGATCGGTCTCAACGTTCCCGGCGACTGCAGGGTGCTCGGTGCCCAACTGAGCGAGGTGGGACCGCAGACACCTCTCTCGCGCGAGATCCTCGGCCCTGTTTTGTCGTTCTACCGGACGGCAGACGTTGCTGCGGCCTTTGAACGGTGCCGGCAAATTCTCGCTTTTGGTGGCGAAGGCCACACGCTTGGTCTTCACTGCGAGGACGATCAGGTGATCGCCACCCTGT
Organism: Bradyrhizobium sp. 31Argb; assembly: GCF_043638955.1. Classification (NCBI taxonomy): domain Bacteria; kingdom Pseudomonadati; phylum Pseudomonadota; class Alphaproteobacteria; order Hyphomicrobiales; family Nitrobacteraceae; genus Bradyrhizobium; species Bradyrhizobium sp. 31Argb. The sequence continues at coordinate 1,980 of NZ_JBEGDB010000397.1, forward strand.
CCGCGCTCCCAGCGGGCCGCATCGTCATCAATACGCCGACGCTGTTCGGCGGCATGGGCTATAGCTGCGCAACCGATCCGTCTTTCATGCTGGGCACGGGCACCTGGAGCGGCTCGATCGTCTCCGACAATGTGACCCCGCTCCATCTCATCAACATCAAGCGCATCGCTCACGAAGTGCGCCCGTGGCGCTCGCTGTATCAGGCGAACATGGGGCTTTGAGCATGCTCGCGCGCACGACATCATCGCAAGTGACTGCCAGCGTGGAGGCAACCGCGTTTCTTGAAGCGGCTGCGACGACCTTTCGCAGTCCGGCTTGCGATTCGGATGCAACGCTGTCTTTCGGAATAGACCTCGGGACCGCGACGATCGTCCTGACGGCCGTCGACCGGCAAGGTCGACCGGCCTATTGGGACAGCCTGCCCTGCCAGGCCGTGCGCGACGGTGTCGTTGTCAATTTCGGCGACGCGGTTGCTGCCGTGAAGCAACTCAAGGCCACCGCAACGGCCGCGCTGGATCGGGAGATTGCCGCGGCGGCGACGGCGTTTCCACCGGCCGAGGCGAGGGCCTGCCGCTACGTCCTTGAGAACGCCGGCATCACCTGCCGACAATTGGTCGACGAGGTTACCGCGGCGCAGGCCCTGCTCCAGTTGACAGAGGGCGCGATCGTGGATGTGGGCGGCGGTTCGACTGGCGTCGGCGTCGTGATGAACGGCACGATCATCGCGCTCGATGATGAGCCCGGCGGGGGATATCATCTGGACCTGATCTTGGCCGGTGCCCTCGGCATATCGATAGAAGAAGCCGAAGAACGAAAGCGCCGCGGCGATCACGATTACTCACACATCCTGCGACCGGGCATCGAGCGGATCGCGAGTTCGATCGTTCGCCAGATCGGCGAGCATCCCGTTCAATCGATCCACCTTGCAGGCGGAGCCGTCCGGGTGCCTCACGCGGCATCGATCGTTACCGCTTTCAGCGGAATCAAGGCCTGGGCCTACCCGCACTCGGAACTCGTAACCCCCTTCGGAATCGCAATGAGCTGACTGATGGATTTTCAACTGCGCACTTACGCCTTCATCGACAGCATGCAGCCACAGGCTGCCGCTCACGTCGCCTCCACATGTCAGGGAGACGTGCCGGTCGCGGGCATGTCCGAGCTCTTCATCGAAGTGGCGCCGGGCAATGAGATCTTCCGCTGCGCGGACGTTGCGCTGAAGGCAGCGGATGTCCGCCCTGCCCTCCAGATCATCGAACGCGAATTTGGCCTGCTGGAAATTCATTCCAGCACGCAATCGGAAGTGCTGGCGGCTGGCCAAGCGGTCCTCGACTATCTTGGCCTCAAGGAGGAAGACCGTGTGCGGCCTACGATCGCCTCGTCGCAATTCGTCACCAATGTGAACCCCTACCAGGCGCAGCTCATCAACAAATGGCGGAAGGGCAATCTGCTGCTGCCAAGGTCCAGTCTCTTCGTCCTTGAAGCGACGCCGGCCGCCTATGTGACGCTCGCCGGGAACGAAGCCGAGAAAGCCGCCAACATCAGCCTGATTGAAGTCCGCGCGGTCGGGCGTTTTGGCCGACTGTTCATTTCCGGCACCGAGAGCGAGGTCGAAACCGCAGCCAAGGCAGCGGTTGGCTCGCTCGAGGAGTTGGGAGCCAAGACATGAGCGTCATTTCGGTTTCTGACGTGGAGAAGGCCAATGGCGTTCTCGTCATTGCCGCGAGAGACGTTCTCACGCCGCTGGCAGCCGATCGCGCCAAGGAGCTGAACGTTCGGATCGAGCGGGCTGGTGTCGCAAAGGAGGCTGCAGCACAGGCTCCGCTGCCTTTGCGCCCAATCGTTCAAGGATCGGTAAAGCCGACGCCTGCAACCAAATCGCCAGTTGGCGGGAACTCAATTCAACCAGGCGCCCTATCGGGCGCGCTGTATCGTCGCGGCGCGCCGGTACCAACAAAGATGCGGGTTCGGGACAACCTTGAAGACGCTGCTCAGGAAAACCGACCCCGCGCTGCGGTGATCGGCGCAGGTCACGTCGGCGCCATGACGGCGCTGCGGCTCGCGGAGACCTCGCTTTTCTCGCGCGTCGTGCTTGTCGATATCATCCCGGGGCTCGCCGCCGGACTTGCGCTCGACATGTGGCACAGCGCTGGCTTGCGCGGATTTACCACCCGGATCGAAGGCAGCACCGAGCTGTCCGCACTCGAGGGCGTCAGCTACGTCGTCATGACCGCCGGCCGTCCCCGTCAGCCGGGCATGAGCCGAACCGATCTGACCGGCGTGAACGCGGAAATCGTCGGTGGTGTCGCAGATGGCATCCGGCGCCATGCGCCCAATTCGGTGGTGGTCGTCGTGACCAACCCGTTGGAGGAGATGACCCACCTGATGGCGAAGCGGACGGGGTTTCCCTCCAACCGAGTCATCGGGATGGCAGGGGTGCTCGACAGTGCGCGCTTCTGTTCCCTGATCGCGCTGGAGCGCGTTGCCAAGCCGCAGGATGTCAACGCCATCGCACTCGGCAGCCATGGCGCCGAAATGGTCATTCCCTTGAGCCTTGCGACCGCGAACGGGCGTCCGCTCGAGGAACTGATCGCCAAGGATCGTCTCGCCGCCATCGTCGAGCGCGCGCGGGACTCCGGCGCCGAGGTCGTCAAGCTGCTTCAGAAGGGAAGCGCCTATTTTTCGCCAGCGGAGTCGGCGGCCTCGATGGTGGCGGCCATGGTGCGAGGCGGCAGCTCCTTGATCGCCGCGTGCGTGCAATCAGGAGGCGCATATGGCGTGGCGGATACGCGGATCGGTCTTCCGGTCCGCCTCGACGCCAATGGCGTGAAGGAGATCGTGAAGCTGCCGCTCAGGCCCGATGAACAGGCGGCCCTCGCGGAGGCCGCGCGAAGCATTGCCAAACGCATTTCCGAACTGGGCTGACATGCGCGCCGTTGTCTATCAGGGACCGGGAACCATCGCCGTCCGGGACGTGCCGCCTCCGCGGCTGGAAGCTCCTGACGATGCGCTGGTCCGGGTCGATCTGGCCGGCATCTGCGGCACCGATCTGCACGTCATCGCCGGCGATTTTGCGGGCATTCAACCCGGCGCGATCATCGGCCATGAATTCGTCGGCGAAGTCATTGCCGTCGGCAGCGCCGTCACACGGTTCAAAATCGGTGACCGCGTCACGTCGTCCGACTTCACCGCCTGCGGCCACTGCCATTGGTGCAACCGGGGCGACCATTGGGAATGTCGGGAAAGGGCGTTCTTCGGCACGGGAACTTCCTTTGGGCCTCCCCTCGCCGGTGCGCAGGCGGAAATCGTTCGCGTGCCGCATGCCGAGACCACACTTGGACTCTTATCCAAAGGCTGCTCCGACGAGGCGGCGATCCTGCTCGGCGACAACCTGGCGACGGGTTGGGCGGCGGTCGAGCGCAGCGGCCTCCTGCCGGGTGAGACCGTCGCGCATTGCCTCACCAAGGATGTTACCGGAGAACTGACCGTCAGGATTGGGGCGGCGATACCGAATCGGATCGGTG
>NZ_JBEGDB010000398.1:0-5495 GCF_043638955.1 Bradyrhizobium sp. 31Argb
TGCAACTTGACAATCCAGATAGTCGCTCATCCGTCGCGCATTGCATGCGCGCCACCTTCTCCCACAAGGGGAGAAGGCAAGAAGTCGTGCACGCTTCATTGCATTAGACCATTACATCGCAACGCAGCGACGTTTTCGCGCGTGTTCCCGCTTGCCAAACGCCCGCGACGGGCGGAGCATCGACGATTGCCGACCCAATCAAGGGCCGAGCTCCAAACGAGGAGACGGCAATGGGACAAGACGTCAGAAGTCCCCGAGGTCCACGGTGCATTGCACTGGTGGGCCCTTTCCAGAGCGGTAAGACCACACTTCTCGAAGCGATCTTGGCGCGGACCGGTGCGATCCGGACAGCCGGCAGTGTCGATGCCGGAAGTTCCGTTGGCGACGCCAGTGCCGAAGCGCGCAATCACAAGATGAGCGTCGGGCTTACCGCCGCCACCACGACCTTCATGGGCGACAGCTACACCTTCCTCGATTGTCCCGGCTCGGTCGAATTCGCGCACGATATGCGCATGGCGCTTCCCGCGGTCGATGCCGCGGTCGTGGTCTGCGAGGCCGACGAGAAGAAGCTGCCGCAATTGCAGCTCATCCTGCGCGAATTGGAAGAGCTGGCCATTCCCCGTTTCCTGTTCCTGAACAAGATCGATCGCGCCAACAAGCGCGTCCGCGAGACGCTCGCCACGCTGCAGCCGGCCTCGCGCGTGCCGCTGGTGCTCAGGCAAATTCCGATCTGGAACGGCGATCTGATCGAGGGTTTCGTCGATCTGGCGCTGGAACGCGCCTTCGTCTATCGCGAGCACAAGCCGTCGGAGGTGGTCGCTCTCGAAGGCGGCGATCTCGATCGCGAGAAGGAAGCGCGCTTCTCGATGCTGGAGAAGCTTGCCGACCATGACGACGCGCTGATGGAGCAGTTGCTCGAGGACATCCAACCGCCGCGCGACGCCGTGTTCGACGATCTCGCCCGCGAACTGCGCGAAGGCGTGATCTGTCCGGTGCTGCTCGGCTCGGCGCTGCGCGAGAACGGCGTGCTGCGCCTGATGAAGGCGCTGCGCCATGAATCGCCCGGCATCGCCGAAACCGCCAAGCGCCTTGGCGCCCCCGAAACGAAGGATGCGCTCGCCTATGTGTTCAAGACCGTGCATTTGCAGCACGGCGGCAAACTGTCGCTGGCTCGGCTGCTCGCCGGCCGTCTGGACGATGGCGCGACGCTGATCTCCTCGTCCGGCGAGACCGGCCGCGTTTCCGGTATCCTCGCCGCAGGCGGCGCGTTCGACACCAAGCGTGCCGCCGCGGAAGCCGGTGATACGGTTGCGCTCGGCAAGCTCGATGCGATCAAGACCGGCGAGACGATGGCGAGCGGCAAGACCGCGCCGTCGTCGCTGGTGAAGGTCGAGCCGACGTCGCCGGTACTCGCGATGTCGGTCGCGGCCACCGACCGCAAGGACGACGTCAAGCTCGGGCAGGCGCTGTTGCGGCTGAACGAGGAGGATCCGTCGCTGACCCAGATCCAGAACCAGCGCACGCACGATACCGTGCTGTGGGGGCAGGGCGAGATGCACCTGCGTGTCGCGGTGGAACGGCTGCGCGACCGCTTCGGCGTCAACGTCAAATCGCACCCACCTGCGATCGGGTATCAGGAGACCATCCGGAAACCGATCACTCAACGCGGGCGGCACAAGAAGCAGTCCGGCGGCCACGGCCAGTTCGGCGACGTGGTGCTGGAACTAAAGCCCTTGCCACGCGGCTCCGGCTTCACCTTCGACGAGACCGTGGTCGGCGGCGCGGTGCCGCGGAACTATATCGGCGCGGTGGAGGAGGGTGTGGTCGACGGCCTGCTGAAGGGTCCGCTCGGCTTTCCCGTGGTCGACGTCCATGTGCGCCTGACCGACGGTTCCTACCACAGCGTCGACTCCTCCGATCTCGCGTTCCGCACTGCAGCGCGGGTTGGCGTCAGCGAGGCGCTCCCGAACTGTCATCCGGTGCTGCTGGAACCGATCCACATGGTCGAAATCGTCTGCCCGACCGACGCCACCGCCAAGATCAACGCCATCCTGTCGGCGCGTCGGGGCCAAATCCTCGGTTTCGACACCCGCGAGGGTTGGGCCGGCTGGGACTGCGTCCGCGCCACCATGCCGGAAGCCGAAATCGGCGACCTGATCGTGGAACTCCGATCGGCCACCGCCGGCGCCGGCAGCTTCACCCGGCAGTTCGATCACATGGCTGAAGTGACCGGCCGGACAGCCGATCAAATTATTGCGGCGCATCGCGTGGCGGCATAAGTGTTGCTAGGATCATGGCCCCGGATCGAGGGTCATGATCCCCGCATCGCCATGGAAGTTGTCGATCTCTCCTTGAAAATGCGGCGGCTGACGCAATGGCTGGACGGCCGTTGTCAGCCTTACCGGCTTGTGCGCCGGCAGTTCGACGGTCCGCCGTTCGGTCACTGCTACGTGACCATCGATCCCGAACGTCAGGCGCCGTTTCCATCCGCCAATCTCAATCGCGTCTATCTCTGCGGCGCTGATCCCGCCATGACGGATGATGCGGTCGCGCGCTTCATCGATCTGTTCACGGCTGAGGGTGTGAAGCGCTTCTTTGTCTGGCTGAGCCCTGGTCCCGACATGGACCTGATGCGGGCGCGGCTCGAGGCGGGTGGCCTGTCGCGCGCACGCCGCACCGGATATCCAACCTTGTGGCGCACGGCCTATTCGCCGCTTCATTTCACAACCGATCTTGGCATCCGCGAGGTGACCACTGACGAGATCGATGCGGCGCGCGATCAGCTCGGCGACACGCTATGGCCGGAATATGCGCGCTCGGCCGGCCGCAGGGGCTTCGTGCACTACATGGCGTTCGACGGCGATCAGCCGGTGGCGATCGCCGCGCTCTGCCTGTTCGAGGACATCGGCTATCTCCTGGCCGCGACCACGGCCGAAAGCCATCGCAAGCGCGGCGCGCAGCAGGCGCTCATCGCAAAGCGGGTCGAACGCGCCGAGCAGATGGGCTGCAGGGTCCAGGTCTCCGAGACCATGTACATGCTGGAACATTCGTACCGCAATCTGCGGCGCGCCGGTTTCACGGAAGCCTACGAGAAAGAGGTCTACGAGTGGACGGCGTGACGCATGCTTGACTCGCGCCGTAACATGACGCTGGCCTGCGCGCTGAGCGCGCTCGCCGGTTATCTCGACGGCATCGGCTATCTGCATCTCGGCGGCCTGTTCGTCTCCTTCATGAGCGGCAATTCGACGCGTCTCGGCGTCAACCTGACCGAGGCGAACTGGTTCGCGGCGGCGCAAACCATTGGCATCATCGTGACCTTCGTGTTCGGCGCGGCGGCGGGCAGCCTGATCGTTCTGGCGCGCGGCGGCCGTCGCCAGACCTGGCTGTTGCTGACGGAAACGCTGCTGCTCGTCGGCTCCGCGCTCGCCTATACGTTCGGCTCGCCGACGGTCGCGGTCGGCGGCATCGTGTTCGCGATGGGACTGGAGAATGCGATGTTCCAGATTCGCGGCGGCGCCGGCCTCGGCCTCACCTATGTCACCGGCGCGCTCGTCAAGGCCGGCCAGCTTCTTGGGGCGGCGCTGACCGGCGGCCCGCGCTGGGCCTGGCTACCGAACCTCCTGTTATGGACGGCGCTGGTGCTGGGGTCGACCGTCGGCGCGCTCGCTTATCTCCACCTCAATCTTTCCGCGGTCTGGTTCGCCGCAGGCGCCGCCGTCGTACTCACCGCGATCGTCGCAGTGCGGGATAAGTGAATGTTGACAGTCCGCATCGCTTGTCCGATTGGACTGAAATGACCGCACCGACCAAAGCCCGCGCCGCATGCCTGATCGGATGGCCGGCCGCGCATTCGCGCTCGCCGCTGATTCATCACTATTGGCTGAGGAAGCTCGGCATCGAGGGCGGCTACAACATCGAGGCGATCCCGCCGGAGGGCTTTGCCGAGTTCGTGTTGCATCTGTCGACGCATGGCTTCGTCGGCGCCAATGTCACGATCCCGCACAAGGAGCGCGCGCTGGCGCTGTCGGTGCCTGACGAGCGCGCCCGCGCGGTCGGCGCCGCCAATACGCTGTGGTACGAAGGCGGCGAGCTGCGCTCGACCAACACCGACGTCGAAGGTTTCATCAACAATCTCGACGCCTCCGCGCCCGGCTGGGGCCAGGCGACCGAGGCGCTGGTGCTGGGCGCCGGCGGCTCGGCGCGCGCCGTGGTGTTCGGATTGCTCGATCGCGGCATGCAGCGCATTCACCTCGTCAACCGCAGCATCGAACGTGCCCGCGCGCTTGCCGATCAGTTCGGTTCTCGCGTCGAGCCGGCTGGCTGGGACGCGCTTGCCGATCTGTTGCCGCGCGTGAGGCTGTTGGTGAACACCACCTCGCTCGGCATGCACGGCCAGCCGGCGCTCGACCTCGACGTCGGCTTGTTGCCGCCAAATGCCGTCGTCGCCGACCTTGTCTATGTTCCACTGAAGACGCCGCTGCTTGCAGCCGCCGAGGCGCGCGGATTGAAGACGGCCGACGGGCTCGGCATGCTCCTGCACCAGGCGGTGCGCGGCTTCGAATTGTGGTTCGGCCAGCGCCCGCAAGTGACGCCGGAACTGCGCGCGCTGGTCGAGGACGATCTCACAAAGGCTTGAGTGCGCGAAATATCGCCGCGACAGCGGGGTCTCTGGAGAGGTGATCCACCCGGAGCTCTCGCTATGCCTCCCTACCGTTCCACGCTCGCCCGCCCGCTATTTGCCGTCGCCATGGTTGCGGCATCAACCCTCTATGCGATCGCGCAACAGCCGCCTGTGTCCTCGCGGGTGCGCGGGACCATCGAAAGCGTCGTCGGCGACACGATCGAGGTCAAGTCGCGCAGCGGTGAGGACGTCAAGCTGCATATGACGGGCGATGCGCGCGTTGCCGGCATCGTCACGATCGCGCTATCCGACATCAAGGTCGGTTCCTTCATCGGCGCTACGACCGTGCCGGGTTCCGACGGCACGCCGAAAGCGGTGGAAGTCCACGTCTTCCCGGAGGAGATGCGCGGCACCGGCGAGGGCTCGCGGCCCTGGGACACACGTCCCAACAGCAGCATGACCAATGCGACGGTCGCCGAATCCGTGGTCAGCAATGACGGCCACACGCTGCTCGTCAAATACAAGGGCGGCGAGAAGAAGGTGATGGTCTCGCCTGACACACCTGTCGTGACCTACGTCCCCCGGCGACAAGTCCGAGCTCAAGGCAGGCGCCAAGATCATCGCATTCACGAAAAAGTCGCCCGATGGCTCGCTCGAGACCAACCGCATCAGCGTCGGCCGCGACGGGCTTACGCCGCCGATGTAAATGCGCGGTTCACCCTTTCCCCTTGTGGGAGAGGGTCGCTTCGCGAAGCGAAGCGGGGTGAGGGGTTCTCTCCGCGGACACCGTTGCCAGTGGAGACAACCCCTTGTATCTGCACGGGCATGATTTGTGCGATGGAAGCGATTTAGCGTCTTGGCCGGTGGCCACCGG
>NZ_JBEGDB010000399.1:0-5490 GCF_043638955.1 Bradyrhizobium sp. 31Argb
GAAAGGGATCAGGAGCGGTCAGTTTCCAACTAACAAACCGGTTCAAGCGGTCCCGCTCCGCGGGTCCATTTCAGTCCTCTGGTTGTTAAAGCAGGCGAGAATCTCGTCCTTCCGACTTAAACGGGAGATGAACGAAGTCGCCGCGCGATAGCTTGGCCGCTTAGATTAAATTGCCGTAAGCCAGTTGACGACATCGATTTGACGCAATCGAACCATGCGTGAATCCCTGTTGCGTCCGCTCGCGCGGAGCAGGCTTTCGTGAACGGGCCGCGCGGCGTCTTAGTAGGGTAGGCGCGGGATGACGATCATGCGCGCCGACGAATACTAGGAGGCGCGGACATGACCAAGATACTCGATGTCAACGACCTCTGCGATGCGATTCGTGGCTCCACGCATCGATGATGCCACCCAGCGCACTTTGATCGATGCGCTGAAAACCTCCGTGGCCCGGGTCACCAAGGTTCTGGCCGACCATTACCGCATCATCTCCGAGCACGCCGAATACGAGGCCGGCTTCGGCGGGCTCTGCGTCAATTTTCGCCCCGCTTACGAGGGCCAGGAATGCCCCGACGTGATCGATGAAAGCGACGAGGGCGGGGATTGGCCGTGAGCCAGCAAAATGGTTCGCCTTAGCCTAGTGACGCTTACGCCGCTGGTGAGCGGGTCGCACTTATCGTCCACTCCCCCGCCGCTCGTCGCGCCAATGCCACTTGGCGCTGCGCCAGCGTGAGTTTTGGGGGGGCGGCCCAGTTGGACCCCCGAGGCCACCGCTCTCACCCTCCCTTCGGCCGTCCGCGCGCAGATCAGCTCGCGCCCGAACTCAGCCACATACCGCCCATGACCGTGCACTTTTCGTATAGACCAGCGACCCTGATCGCGAGCAACGTCAAATCAACGCTGCGGCCCATCTTGAAGGGCAAGCTGCGTTTGATGGTGCTGGCGGTTGGAACGCGCAGCCTGGCACATCCCACAATGAAAAAGTGTTCGCAAAAGCATGCGCTGAATGGGCTGATGGAGAGCTGGTCGCCAGCCATATCGCTTATCGGAACGATATTCTGTGCACCAACGATCTGGCGCGCACCGCAGGCACTTCTATTTTCAATCCAACAAACAGAGCGTGGCTCGCCACTGAGTTTGGAGTTCGATTCGCAACCTTGGCGGAGCTTCTGAAGCTGCTAAGCACGTAGAATGTCAGCCTAGCTCAACTGCCGTCATATGGGCATTCCGAAATGCCCAACTCCTGGGAGATAAACCTACGAGCCAGCGCACGAAGAATATGCGCTGCGACGTGCAGGCGCCTCAATTCAGGTAGCTCGTCAGGGTCGGACGGATTGTTGATACTTGAATGAGCGACAGCAACCCGGCAAGCCTTGTTCAGGTACTTCTGTGGCTCCTCATTGCCGCGCTCTCGTTCAAAGTCAGCAACGCGATCAGCAAGCATTTGCTCGGTCTTCAATGCCGCATAGTTCACGGCGATCCAGTCTCGTACCTTCTGCCCCTCGAAGTCTCCGAATTTGAGCTCAATGATCTTGTAGTAGGACAGTATCGCGTAGCTTATGAAATAGTTCTGCTCAGCGTTACGTCCCTCTCTGTAGAGGGCCAGCGCTTTGCGGGCCTCGCGCGATGAGGGGAGTTGTCTGTCGAATATCCAGTGATAGGCAGTCGCGAAACCAAGATTCTGCTTCGGCACCGGCGCCGGAACGGGGTTGCCCGACCATCCTTCTTGAAGAATTGCGAAGTTGTCATCGCACCATGCCATCAAACTGAGCAAGCGATTGATAAGCGATACGGAATTTTCCGACGTGATACCCTGGCCGACCAAATCGATGTGGACGGAAGTCGTGTGCTCGCGCGTTGGAGGCATCAGGATCAAGCGGTAGCCCTCGAAATGAACAAGGGTCTCAACGGGCGGCCACGTTACTTGCGTGTCGACGGCCAGGTTGAGGAATGTCGAGTTACGTAGAATTCCCAACCGCTTGGTCCGCTCCTCCTTCCTGGTTTCCTCATCGTCGTCCATCGGATCGATGACCGGCGGTGCAAGCCGTGTGGTTGCTTCGCGCGCGAGTTCATTGACGATCTTGCGAAACAGTCCCGCATAAAACACCGTCTCGGTTACGGTCGAAGAAATAACAGCGCGAGGATCGAAGTCTTTTTCGGCTCCGGCGTGAAAGAGTGAAAGCGCGTTCTGATGCACATAGTGACAGGTGACGATTTCATCGCCCGAACGATAGACGATGGCGCCGCGGCCATGCGCATTGGTGTAGATTTCGCTGTCCGAGACCCGCAATTCAAGAAACGAGTCAAGTGCTGTGGGATTTTGAAGCAGAGCTTCGACGGCATTTCCCAAAGTGGCGCATTGCGCGAATGACGCCTCAGCGCCTCCGACGGGGCGGAGGTTGCTCAAGGTTTTCCCAGCAAGACCGGCAAAGCCAGGCTTGGCGGTAACCGTCGCAAGGATGGTTGCGGCCATTTGCGACGGAGAAAGTGGTGTTACATTCTTTACCCGGCCCGATGGAAGTAAGCCATAGCCACGCAAGCTCTCGAAGCGCAGCGACATCTCATCCGGTGCGCGCGATGAAAGCCCAGTCTGGCCAATCTGTTCGGTTAACAGAGATTCGAATCGTTTTGCGTACATGCCCGATCATAGACCGTCGCGGATATATCGGCACAACCAACACGCAGCGCTGATGTTCGAACATTAGCCCCTATGGCCAATGCCGAAGCCGAAGCGATCTTTGGTCAGCCGTTGGCGAACAGCTATCGATAGGCGTAGTTGATGAGATCTCGTATCAATTCGAGCAAGCCAGCCCAGGGCAATTCGCGAAACGGAATCCCATGCGCCAGGTCATTGCGGATCTCGGCGAGGCTTGGCCTCGTTGTTCCGGTCAGAAGCCCAATCACGCTGGATGGTGATCCGCAACGTTGGTTCATCGGCACCTGACCGTCCGTTAGACCATCGTGCTCGACCATGTGTTTGAGCAGGTCAGCAAAAGTCGCGTTCTCGACCCACCACTTTTCGCCCTTTCGGACGGGGCGCGCTTCCTGCTTGGCTTTTTCGGTGACGAACTGCCTACGCCTCAATAACTCTTTGCCGCCATACCTGTCATTCAGCGCGAGCTCGAGCGCGGTCAAGCCGACCAACTCGCCGGCCTTGATCAAGTCTAAATCAAGCCATGCGAGCACGTAGAGCTTCTGAGCGCGTTCAAACTTTGCGCTCACAATTTGAGGAATGCCGGCGTTCAAATCGAATTGCAGCAGAAAGGCTCGCCATTCGGCAAGGCTATCGAAGCTCGGAAAGCTGTCGGGCTTTCCAGGCATCGGCCAAGGGATGGAGAATGAGCCCGCATCTCCGCGCAGGGACGCAATCGAATCCAAGTAGTCAGTGGAAAGCAATCGTCCCTCACTCTATTCCGTCAGAAAGCCGGGGTATACGAAGGCGCCCTTGATCGTTTCGGCGTCCTTTTCGCTGACCCCTTGACCGCGAACAACATCGTACCACGAGGCACGCACTTGTTCAGTCATGTTCGCGACAATCGCTCTGGCCTCTTCGGTGTCCAGCAGAAAGCGGGCATGTTGCGACAGCACGTTCTTCGCATTTGCAAATCGCCCCTGGTCGCCAACCTCCAGCGCTAGATCGCGATGTTCCTGCGAAATAACCGGGGAGGGCGTTAGATCATAGGCTGGCGAAAGCTGCCAAGTCCGCTCTTTAGCAACCAGCGCGTGGTTGCGAGGATGATCATCCAGGTTGGAGATCAACGCATTGAACGTCATGCGCCGGAAAAGCTCTTTGGCATCCTTTTCCGGCTCTTCCGTGACCCGGCGCATCTCCTCCGCCATCAATACATAAGACCAGCGATCGCGCATCTCGACGGCTTCGTCAGCTCGCAGCACAGTTAGTCCGCTGACCATCCGCGAACACATATATCCCTTGTCCGTCTTCGTGCGATCGAAGCGCTTGACGAGGAGAACGTCCTTCGCCCCGACGCTGACGACCCGGCTCTCAACGACGCGAAGACCGCAAACCTTGGCCAGCTCAAGCATCGCGCGTTCGACGCGCGTGTTGTTCCAGCGGTCGTCCGGGCGGTTGAATTTTGCGATCCAGAGTCCGTCGTCGTCCTCTACGACAGCTTTCGGACGGGCTCCGCCCATGGAGGTGCCCAGGAGCATCAAGTCTTGAACCTGTGCGGCCTCCTCGGTTTTTACGTCTTCTTCACGCATCAAGGCTTCGGCGATTTCCTGAAGCTTTGCGAGTTCGAGCGTCTTGTTGAATTTGCGGCGTGGTGCTGGAGGTTGTTGACCAAGTCCAAAACCAAGCGCCCCCGCGCGGTCGTCGGCTGAATTCAGCAGATAATCGAGTTCACCAAGCTGAGGAACGCCAGCATGCTTTTCGATGACACGGCGACCCCAATAATCCGGGCCTGCATCGCGCAACGCGCCAAAGACGCCATTCAGTCGGCCCGTTTCGTAAGTCTCGCCCGATAGTTTAAGCTCGACAGGATCAATCGCGACCGCATCTCCGTTTGAGAGGTACGACTTGCCGTAGACGAAGCGGCCCAATGCATTGCCACGGCGATCCTTGGCGAGCTGGAATCGGCCAGCGGTTATCGCTTCGGTCTGACCGGGCAGCGTGATGTAGACAAAGCATTCGGTGTTGCCCTTAGAAGTCATTGTCGAGCCCTCCGGATTTGCGCGCCCGCTTGCGTTCCCGCGTCGCTTGCAGGGCAATTCCTTCCTTGTCCTTTGAAGGATCGGCGAGTTCTTCGAGCGGCTGGAGCATATCGTAGAGCCACAATAGCCCCGCGTAGACCACGATACCCGTCGATGCTTTGCCCTTTTCGGCATCCATAACGGCGCGCAGACCCGTTCCGATTCTGCTGGCCGCATCCTCCATCGTCATGTTGCGGCGAATGCGTGCGGTACGTAGATCCGCTCCCAATTGCGTGAGAGCCCGCGACACGTGGTAAGGCGGCGCCTTCTGAAGTTTGTTGGTTGCTACCATGCTCTTAAAGGCCATGTATGTCGATTATAATGCTCTTAAGAGCATACATCATTTTTCTGTGTTTTGCAATGATTTGCCTTTGAGAGCTAGTAATGACCAATAACATGCTCTTAAGCGCATTCGTATAAATCGGCTTCCTTTGAGGAATACCGTAGATTTATCAACCGGTTATTGAGCTCCAAGGTGCAGCTATGAGTTGCGGCAGTTCTTGTAATGTTCTATCTGAGAGTCCTTGGCTCGGCTGCGGCAGCCATACCCCGGACCTAGCACCGAGGACTGCCACTAATCACGAAAAACCAGGCGGGTCGGAATCCGGAATATGTCTGACGCCAACAATGAACAGCTTCGCCCGCCGCCGAGCTGGGACAAATTCGAGGAAATCTGCGCGGATCTTTTTTCGCGCATTTGGCAGGACTGTCCGTCGTCAGATAATTTGAGACAGATCAAGCTTTTCGAGAAGGGAGGCTCTGGCTCATCAGGGGTTAGAGTTT